>NZ_JAXMJI010000084.1:0-15178 GCF_034376665.1 Allopontixanthobacter sp.
CGACCAGGGCAGGTCGCGTTCGGGCGGGCTGTCGGACAGCATGAACCAGCGCACCGCATCGGCGCCGTAGCGGGCGACAATCTCGTCGGGGTCGATGACGTTTTTCTTCGACTTCGACATCTTGATTACGCGGCCCACTTCAACCGGGTATCCGTCCGCCTTCAGCACCGCGCTTCCGCCGCGCTTGTCCACTTCGGCGGGGGTGTAGAAGGTCTGGCGGCCATCCTCCGGCGCGCGCCGGGCATAGGTTTCATGGGTCACCATGCCTTGCGTAAACAGGCTGGCGAACGGTTCGGCAAAGCCCAGCTGGCCGATATGCTGCAACGCCCGGGTCCAGAACCGTGCATAGAGAAGGTGCAGGATCGCGTGCTCGATGCCGCCGATATATTGTTCGACCGGCAACCATTTTTCGACCTCGGCGCGGTCGAACGGCCGGTCATCGGGCTGGCTGGCAAAGCGCAGGAAATACCACGAACTGTTGACGAAGGTGTCGAGCGTATCGGTTTCACGGGTCGCCGCGCCGCCGCACCTGGGGCATTCGGTGTGCTTCCAGGTCGGGTGATGCGCCAGCGGATTGCCCGGGGTGCTGAAATCCACATCTTCCGGCAAAGCCACCGGCAATTGGTCCTTCGGCACGGGCACCACCCCGCAGGCATCGCAGTGGATGAACGGGATCGGTGTGCCCCAGTAGCGCTGGCGCGACACGCCCCAGTCGCGCAGGCGCCACACCGTTTTGCCGATGCCCCAACGGCCCTGTTCCGCGCGCGCAATCACCTCGTCAATTGCGGCGGAAACATCCATCCCGTTGAGCGGACCGGAATTCACGATCACCCCGTCGCCCGCCTCTGCGGTAGTGCCGAACGGCAGGTCGGCGTCGGCCGCCGATTGCGCAACCACGCGGATGATCGGCAATTTGTATTTGGTCGCAAATTCGAAGTCGCGCTGATCGTGCCCAGGTACGCCCATCACCGCACCGGTGCCGTATTCCATCAGCACGAAATTGGCGATGAACACCGGCAGTTGCGCGCCGGTGAAGGGGTGGCGCGCGGAAATTCCGGTGTCGAAGCCCAGCTTTTCCGCCGTCTCCAGTTCCGCCGCGGTCGTCCCGCCGCGCTTGCACCGCGCGATGAATTTGGCCGCTTCGCAATTGTTCATCGCGAGACCTTGCGCAACTGGATGATCCGCTGCCACCGCGACGAAACTCGCGCCGAAAATCGTGTCGGGCCGAGTGGAATAGACTTCCACCGACTGCCCGTCCGACAGGTCAAACGCGAATTGCAGGCCCTGCGATTTGCCGATCCAGTTTTCCTGCATCACCCGGACTTTGTCGGGCCAGTCCTTTAGCGTGTCCAGCCCGGTCAGCAGTTCGTCCGCGAAAGCGGTGATCTTGAGGAACCACTGGCTGAGCTTGCGCTTTTCGACCTCGGCGCCGGACCGCCAGCCCTTGCCGTCGATCACTTGTTCGTTGGCCAGCACCGTGTGATCGACAGGGTCCCAATTGACCTCGCTTTCCTTGCGGTACAGCAGCCCGGCTTCGAACAGATCGAGGAACAGCGCCTGTTCGTGGCCGTAATATTCCGCGTCGCAGGTCGCGAATTCGCGGCTCCAGTCGAGCGCGAAGCCGATCCGCTTCAGCTGCGATTTCATGTGCGCGATATTGGCCCGCGTCCAGCCGCCGGGATGGACGTTCTGTTCCATCGCTGCATTTTCGGCGGGCATTCCGAAGGCATCCCAGCCCATCGGGTGCAGCACTTCGAACCCGCGCATCCGCTTGTACCGGGCGAGAACGTCGCCCATCGTGTAATTCCGGACATGGCCGATGTGGATATTGCCGGAGGGGTAGGGAAACATTTCCAGCACGTAGCTCTTGGGCTTGGGGCTGTTGCTGTCCGCCTGGAAACAACCGGCCTCATCCCACGCCTGCTGCCACCGCAGGTCGGCCTGCGCCGGATCGAAGCGGCTGTCGGTGGTATCACTCATTGCAGGCTACCCAAGATGTTGGCCGATAAAAGGGCCCGGCATTATCAGCCGCCGAAGCGATCAGCCAATCGTCTGGCGGCGAAGATCGCGGGCCTTGGTCAGGATGATGTCTTCCAGCTTCTGCACGGTTGCAGCCTGCACTGGTGCATCCACCCAGTTACCATCCTGCAGGACCTGGCGGCTGGCGGCGACCCGCAGTGCATCGGCGCGCAGGTCCTGATCGAGGATGGCAACCGAAACCTTCACCCGCTCGGAAGGATTTCCCGGCCGCGAGTACCAGTCGGTGACGATTACGCCGCCGGCACTGTCGGCTTGCAACAGGGGTGCGAAGCTGACCGTTTCCAGCGAAGCGCGCCACAAGTAGGAATTGACCCCGATCGTGGTGACCTGCGAAGCGGCCAGATCCCCGGCCGGGCGGTCCTTGCCGCCGCCGCAAGCGGCCAGGCCGAAAATTGCGAGCGCAGCCAGGGGTGCGCGGAACAGTGTTGCGGACGGGATAAGTTTGACGGTCATGATAGTGCGGAACGTCCTTAAAGATTGATCTGGTCCGGACAGGAAGCTTATCGGCCAGGGATACAAATTACAGCCTCTATAACCCGCGCGGCGCGGGCGGCAAGGTATGGTTGCGTTTTGGCCGGTGCCGGCAAGAAACCGAATAGGCGCGACGGGACTGAACGGGCGCTTAATTGGGGTACTCGCCCGCAATCTGTGGGGAAGCGGCAACATATTCGGTCTCTCGATGGCACAGCCTGTGGAAAAGCTGGTCAAGTCAGGAACTTCGGCATAGTCTCTTGTGTGAATCGTGTCAGGTGCCTTGCGTAAAACCGAGTCGCCGATAGCGAAGTCAGGAACCGTTCAGGCCGATTGTGGTCATGGTGACGGGTATGAAACAGAGGGAAACATGACCAAGCGGTCTCGCAACAAGGCAGGTATCGGCGGAATCGCGCCGGCGCTTCTCGCCGCTGCGGGCCTTGCTGTGGCTATCCCGACCGCCGGCCTGGCCGTCAGCGGTATCGAAAATTCAAGCGCCGCTTCGTCCGGACTTGCTTTCGCCCCCTTCACACCGGCAACAGTCGATCCGCAATTGGCCCGAAGGGTAAGCGCCAGTGTCGAGGCCCGCGGCCAGGCAATCCGCTTTACCCCTGCCAGCAAGCAGTCTGCGCAGGACCGGACCTTTACCGTTGCGGTTCGCGTGGATGACGCGACGGCGCGCGCGATTTCGTTGCGCGCGGCGGGTTCCGGGGTCACCAGCTTGCCGGGGCTCGGCGCTCCGTTGCTCGGCGCAGCGGGCGAAGGCAGCTTCAAACTGGCACCGACCCGGTACAATCTGGGCGTCGCCCGCGGCTATCGCGGCTTTGCCAAGGTACCCACTTCGTCCAAACCGGATAGCGGAACTAGCACGGCGGCGCTCGGCCTGAACAAGATCGGGCTGCTGGATCTTGCGGATTTCAAACCGAAAGAAGGCGTGGCTGAAAAGCCCAGCCGGTTCCAGCCGCGTATCGCGCTTGAAGCGGAAAAAGGCACCACCGGCCGTTCGCGCGGCACGCTGGAATCGCTCGGCGAACAAACAGTCGATCTCGGCGGGGCCTACCGGATTACCGGCAATCTCGATGTGACCGCCGGTGTGCGCCTGTCGCAGGACCGGGACCGCATCGCGCCTTTGACCGATTCGGTCCAGGACAGCCAGGCGGTTTACGTCGGCACCCAGTTCCGCTTCTGACCGGCCCAATCGACGACCAATCTTGCAAAGACCCGCTTCGGCGGGTTTTTCTTTGCCCGAAATTGCCGTTGCCGTAAGGTCACCAAAACCAACGGGACAAGAGGACAACAGCTGAATGGCACACGTAGCGATCGTAACTGGCGGAACCCGCGGCATTGGCCGGGCAATATCCGAAATGCTCAAGAGAGACGGATTTACCGTCGCTGCAAATTACGGCGGAAATGACGACAAAGCGCGCGCGTTCACCAGGGAAACCGGCATCCCGGCCTACAAATGGGATGTCGGCGATCACGAGGCGTGCCTGGCCGGCTGCGCCCAGGTCGAACAGGACATCGGTCCCATCGACGTGGTGGTCAACAACGCCGGTATCACCCGGGACGGCACCATGATGAAGATGACCTTCGATGACTGGAACGAGGTCATGCGAATCAATCTCGGCGGCTGCTTCAACATGGCGAAAGCCACCTTCGACGGTATGCGCCAGCGCAAATGGGGCCGGATCGTCAACATCGGTTCAATCAACGGACAGGCGGGGCAATACGGCCAGGTGAACTACGCCGCGGCCAAAAGCGGGATCCACGGCTTCACCAAGGCACTGGCACAGGAAGGAGCGCGGTCGGGCATTACCGTCAACGCCATCGCGCCCGGCTACATCGATACCGACATGGTGGCCGCCGTGCCCGAAGCCGTGCTGGAAAAAAATCGTCGCCAAGATCCCGGTCGGCAGGTTGGGCCACGCAGAGGAAATCGCCCGCGGGGTCTGCTTCCTCTGCTCCGAAGACGGCGGCTTCATCACCGGATCAACGATGAGCATCAACGGCGGGCAGCATATGTATTGAAACCGGCCCGATGCCAGCCCCCTACCATCCGCCGGTAAAACGCTCGGTCCAGATCGACCGGCACAAGACGTCGATCAGCCTGGAGCCGCTGTTCTGGGATATGCTCAAGACAGCCGCCGAAGCAGAGGGGGTTGCGATCAACGCTCTGGTGGCCCGGATCGATGCCGAACGGATCAGGTCTGCGACTCCGCCCGGTCTCGCCAGCGCGGTCCGGGTGTGGCTGGTGGCCAATCGCCAGCCGCACGCCGGGCCTTGATGTATCGTCAGTAATTCCCCGGGGCGTCGCTGGCGGGGAAGCTCTCGTCGCTTTCCTGGTCCGTCTTGTTCCAATTATTCGGCTGGTCCCGCATGGCGGTAGGCCCTGCATCCCGCACCGAACCGGTCTGACCGGTTGCAAAGGCTGGCGAATCGCTATCCTTGTGCTTCTCGAAATATTTGTACCCGGCGTAGCCCACAGCCGACAGCGCCGCGATTTTGAAGATTCCCATGATCACGTCTCCTTTCGTGCCCGCTCAACGTTTGGGGCGAACGAAAGGTCCGCGGATTCGACCTAATCGTCGCCCACCCGCTCGATATCCGCGCCGACCAGTGCCAGCTTCTCTTCCAGCCGCTCATACCCCCGGTCGAGATGGTAAAGGCGGCGAACCTGAGTCTCCCCTTCCGCCGCGAGCCCGGCGATGACCAGGCTCATCGATGCGCGCAAATCGGTTGCCATCACTTCCGCGCCGGTCATGGTTTCGACGCCGTGGACAATGGCGGTGCGGCCTGACGTTTCGATATGCGCGCCCATCCGGCTGAGTTCGGGCACGTGCATATAGCGATTTTCGAAAATCGTTTCCTTCAGCACGCTGGTCCCTTCCGCGCGGCACAGCAGCGCCATCAGCTGCGCCTGCATATCCGTGGCGAGGCCGGGATAGGGCGCGGTGGTCAGATTGGTAGCCTTCAGCTTCCCATTGGAAGCGATATTGATGCCCTTGGCGTCGCTCGACACGTCCACGCCGATATCGCGCAGGGCGTGCAGGGTCGCGGCCATCTCGTCGGCCTTGGCACCTTCCAGCCGCACTTCGCCGCCGGTAATCGCAGCCGCGCAGGCGTAGGAGCCGGCTTCGATCCGGTCGGGCATCACCCGGTAAGTCGCACCGTGCAGGCGCTTCACACCATGGATCGTCAGGTCGGAACTGCCGATCCCCTCGATTTCCGCGCCCATTGCGGAAAGAAGGTTGCACAAATCGACGATCTCCGGCTCGCGCGCGGCGTTGGTCAGGCGGCTGGTGCCCTTGGCAAGCGCTGCGGCCATGACCGCATTCTCGGTTGCGCCCACCGACACCACCGGAAAATCGTAATCGCCGCCGGGCAGACCGCCGTCGGGGGCATGGGCACGGACATAGCCCGCCGCCATCTCGATCTCCGCACCGAGCGCTTCCATCGCTTTCAGATGCAGATCAATCGGACGATTGCCGATCGCGCAGCCGCCAGGCAGCGACACGGTCGCCTCCCCCGCCCGCGCCAGCATCGGGCCGAGCACCAGGATCGACGCGCGCATCTTGCGCACCAGATCATAGGGCGCGACAGTAGAGGTCAACCGCGGCGCTTCATAGGTAACCACCCGGCCGAAATCTTCCGGCCGGTTGCCCTGGATGCTGGTCGAGATGCCGAACTGGGTCATCAGGTGCTGGAACCCGTCGATATCGGCCAGCCGCGGCAAATTGCGCAGGGTCAGCGGCTCTTCCGTCAGCAAGGCGCAGGGAATCAGCGTCAAAGCCGCATTTTTCGCGCCGGAAATGGGAATTGTACCCGAGAGACGCTTTCCGCCCCTGATGATGATCTTGTCCATGCCCGCGGGTTTAGCCGGAACCGCTGGCAGAGCAAGTGGCGCACGGCAGAATCCTCACCGACTCGGTTGACGCGCTCTCGCCTCCACCATTATCGAGGGTGCATGACAGCCAGAAAACCGATCCGCAAAGCCGTATTCCCTGTGGCCGGTCTCGGCACCCGCTTCCTGCCAGCGACCAAAGCGATACCCAAGGAACTGCTGCCGATCGTCGACCGGCCGCTGATCCAGTACGCCGTCGACGAAGCGCGGGAGGCGGGAATCGAACAGATCATTTTCGTCACCGGGCGCGGCAAGACCGCCATTGTCGAACATTTCGACATTGCCTTCGAACTTGAAACCACCATGGGCGAGCGCGGGAAAGACATGTCGGTGCTCGACGCGACCCGCGCGGTCCCCGGCGACATCATCACGGTGCGCCAGCAGGTCCCGCTGGGCCTCGGTCACGCGATCTGGTGCGCGCGGGCCATCGTCGGTGACGAGCCCTTTGCAATCCTGCTGCCCGACGAACTGATGGTCGGCGAACCCGGCTGCATGAAGCAGATGGTTGAAGCCTATAACGAGGTCGGCGGCAATCTGATCAGCGTCCTGGAGGTGCCGATGGAGGAGGTTTCCAGTTACGGCGTGATCGACCCGGGCGCATCCCGCGGGGCGTTGACCGAAGTGAAGGGTCTGGTCGAGAAGCCGCCGGTAGCCGATGCGCCCTCGAACAAGATCGTATCGGGCCGGTACATTCTCCAGCCTGAAGTGATGCGTATCCTGGAAACCCAGGGCAAGGGCGCCGGCGGGGAAATCCAGCTGACCGACGCAATGGCGCGGATGATCGGCAAACAGCCGTTCAACGCGGTGACCTTTGCCGGCAAACGCTATGACTGCGGCAGCAAGCTCGGCTTCGTCGAAGCGACCCTCGCGCTGGCCTTGAAACGCAGCGACATGGGCGCAGAAGTCCGGGCGATGGCGGAGCGGTTGCTGGCGGAAAGCTGAGCGCCGACGCGGGCATTTCCCGAATTGCGACTGGAGCGGTAGCGGGAATCGCAATCCTCGCCTAACAATTTGAAACAAAAGTAAATGCTGCATTGCAGCATAAATTAAGGCCCCATGTCGTGGCCCCACTCCCTTTTCGCAAATCGGGTTTGAAGCATAAACTCGGATGCCTTACGTTGGTCCCGTCTATATTGTCATCATAGTTCACCGGGTCGTTCTGATCAATTTGCGTGCCGCGAAGCGCGGCTACTTCCGCTAGCAGTACGGTCGTTCGCCTCATCTCCGCTGCATCGTAACCCCCGTCGTTCGTACACCACCACAGCGGGCTGCAGGATTGACCAATTTTGACCGTCAATTGCCTATCGGCTTCCAACGGCCAAATTTAACCAGCTACCTCCACTTACGTCTCAGATCGGCCATTAGTCGTACCGATAGATTGTCACTCCCTTAGCCGCTTCTTCAATTTCCTGGCGAGTGCCATCTTTGGGTACACCGCGGCTCACGGTCTGCACCGGGTCGGTGTGAAGCCCATCCAAAATGTACCGCAGGTGCGCTTGGCCAGCTGGAGTTCCAGTGTCGAATTGCTCCACCAACACTCGATTGCCAACTAGTTCGACCTTGATCACTGGATCCTCGTCACTTGCTCTCATTTCGATTTTGTACGTGTTCGCGTGATCCGGGCTGCGCTGGGCGAATGTCGGACTGATCACCCGCTCCGCATTGTTAAGGATGATCGGGATTGGCCCGTCCAACTCCGTTTCGCCGAGCTGGCGACGCAACTCGTGCGCGACCGGCACGGGGAGCTGACCTTGGGTGCCACGCGCGAGCCGCAGCTTGACGAAGACGCGCTTCCAATCGGCGGAGGGCTCGGTTGGACTGGGTTCAATTGGACCGGCGAGCAGATCGGGCGGCACTTTGCGGCGCTTGGGTGCCTTAAATCCAAACAATGCCTCTGCCTTCGCGCTTGCCGCGCGCGTCCGCGCCGACTTCCCCCGTAGCCGTGCTTCTGGAAGGACATAGCCGCCACTGACCAGCTTCTTCAGAAAAGCGGTATTGAGCGGACGCGCGAGATTGTCGGCAGTATCGACCAGCGTCGTCATATAGGTCGCGACCGAAGCTTGGAGCGGCCCACCTTTGGGTTCGATCAGAAGAGCCGATAGCTCTTCGTTTGCTGAAAGGCCGGCGCCAGTCAGGTTGTTGGATCCGATATAGACGCGGGAATGGGTCGCCGTTTCAAAGGCATAAAGCTTGGAATGATAGATGCTCGACGCTTCGTTGTGGCGAACCCAGAGCTCAACTTGGCCTTGAAGCTTGAGCAGCATCTCAAGGCCTTCGATCGATGTGTTCTCGCGGTCGATGCCAATGACCGCCCGGACCGCCCCGCCGCGTTCCAGCAGGTCAGTAAGCGCGTTCCATAGAAGACCGACGCCCGAAGCGCGCGCCCAGGCACTGGCAATGTCCACACGCTCGGCTTGGGCTAGCTCCTTACGCAGCACATCCACGAACGGACTGCGGTCGTAAAATTGTGGGATCAGCATTGAATTTGACGGGAACGCAATAAGTACATAGTGCTTGTCACCTCATGATGAGTCGGCTAATGTCACCTCATATTGAGGTGAATTCATGGTCGTTGATCTGCGAGCAACTGAGAAACATCCGATTCATGGTTATGTCTGCCCCGACGTCCATGGTCAATTTGAAGCTTATCGGCGCGAACTGGGCCTGACCAGCAGCTCGGCGCTGCTTACGCTATTGGTGATTCGCGAGATCAAGGTCCAGCGCCTTGCGAGCTCGGGTGCGCGCGCCCGTGATGGGCAGCCGCGCACCGCTAAGGTCTCAGCGTATATCGACTCAAGCAAGGCGCAAGCGTTTAAGGGGCTTATCGAACAACTAGGCCGCTCAGCCTCCGACTGCGCGGCGGACTTGGTCGAGCGCGAGCTTGAGGAGCGTTGGCTTCAGGCGGTCATTGAGGCTTATCCCGCCGATGGGGGTGCGGGATGAACGCACACGTTACTGCTGCGCCCAAGGCAGGGCGCTCGCTCGAGGGGTTGGTCGCACCGCTGCGCGAACGGGTTGCCGTCGCGGTCGCTGCGGCCACCGATGTTCTGCCGATGCCGTTCCCTTGGCTGATGAGCGCGTCGGCAAAGGACCTCATCGAGGAGCAGGATTGGGCCGCGCGCTCGGCTTGGGCGGTGGTGGCGATCGCCCTGATAGAAGCATCGGCAACGGGCCGATCTGCAGATACCGGCCGGGCTCTGGCATGGTTCGAGGCGAGCCCCGAAGGGTGCTGGGACGCAGTCGATGCGGCGCTGTCGGAGATCGGTGCACGGCCCGACCTGGTCCAGCTCCTTCCTTATCTACTTGATACCTATGGCCGCACCACGCGGCTCGATGTTATGCGCGACCACGGGTTGCGCGAGGCGCGCAGCGCGCGCAAGCAAATCGGATCCTTCTATACGCCTGCCGATGTCGTCGGATTCATGGTAGACGCCATCGCCAGCCCGCCCCAGTCTCCCCACCATGAAAATGAGTATTGGTGCGACCCGGCGTGCGGCAGCGGTGTGTTCCTGGCGGGCGCACTTCACCGACGCGCGTTCCAAAATGCAGACGCGCAGCGCGCCTTCGCGCTGACCCGCCTTCACGGTACCGACGTATCACCTCAGGCGTGCGACTTTGCCGCATTCACGATCCTCTCGATGATCGCCGATGCGGAGCGGCCGCCCCTCGAGCTCTGGCGGACTATTCGCAGTCATTTCGTTGCACTCGACGCCACGCAGCTCAACTTCGGTGCAGCGGGCGCGAACCTGCGGCAAGTGTTGGACTTGGGGGACGCGCCGCTGCGCCTCATTTGCAACCCTCCTTATGTGAGCGCCGGTCGTGCATCGACACTTGCAGACGGTTATCCGACGCGCGCTCTTTATTTGCCGTTTGTCGAAATGGCCTGGCGCGTCGCGAGTGGTCCGTATGACGCGGCGTCCTTAGTGGTGCCGCTGGCGCTTGGTGCCAACCGCTCGGCCGATCATCGGCGGTGCCGGACAGCGATGGCGCAGGCCGGCGGAAGCTGGACATTGCTGTTCTTCGATCGCCAGCCGCATGCGCTATTCGGTGAGGAGGCCAAGACGCGCGCGACGATCGCGATCCGACGCCCCGGCCCCACGCCCGCCGAGATCCGGACGAGCGGCCTGCTGAAATGGACTAGCCGGCAACGCGTCTCGATTTTTTCCGAAGCGCGCGCGACCTCGATGGGCCAAGCCAATATCGGGCAATTCGTCCCGAAGCTGGGTTCTCAAGAGGAGGTGCAACTTTACGCGGCGCTCAATCGTTTCCGCCTGCGCTCGGGGATACGGCCCGAGCCCGCCAAGGCAGCGGCACAGGACATCGTCGGCACGCAGCTGACATCGGACGTGTTCGTTGCCGGTACGGCGTACAATTTCCTGAACGTCTTCCGGAACTACCCCGACCATTTGAGCTGGCGGGGCAAGCTCAGCGCCTCGGGCATCCATCGACTGGCATGCGAGAGCGTCGACGCGGCCGATGCCGTCACTGCGATCCTAACCTCACGGCTCGCCTTCTGGCTTTGGCATGTTGAATGCGACGGGTTCCATGTGCCGACTTGGTTCCTAGCCGAGCTGCCCCTGCTCAATATCCGGCTTGATGCGGATGCGAGCTCTAGCCTCGCGCGACTAGGACGCGACGCTTGGGTGGGACTGCAGCACGACATCCTGCTCAGCACCAACCGCAACCGGCTGACCTTCGCCTTTCGCCCGACCGAGATCGGCCCAGTGCGCTCCCAAATCGATCGGACCCTGCTCGAGCTGATCGGCGCCGATCTTGCGCAAGCCGAAATGCTCGAGCAGTTCGAGACGCGCGTCGTCTCGATCGATGGCTCGGTCCGGCGCGCCCAACAACGCAATTCCACAGGAGAAAAATAATGAAACCGTCTGTCCAGGTCAAAGCGCTGAGCCAGCTCACCAAGGAAGAGTGGCGCGAATATACCAAGACGGTGTGGAGCATCGCCAATGTGTCGCACGAGCTACACCCTGCGACCTTCCCCGTTGAGATTCCCAAGCGGCTAACAAAGCTGTTCAGTTTTTGGGGCGAGACGGTGCTTGATCCATTCGGAGGCGTGGGCTCGACCGCCGTTGCGGCGTTACGCGAAGGCCGACGCGCGGTCTGCATCGATCAGAATCCTAAGTTCGTCGAGGAGATGCGGGCGCGAGTTGCGGCGGAGAAGTTGGTCGATTCAGAGTTGCTCGACGCGCGGGTCGGCGACTCACGAGACCTTTCTGGCATCGATAGTGATTCGATCGATCTGATCGTCACCAGCCCGCCTTATTGGGACAAGGCCGACTACGGCGGCAAGCCTTCCGACATCGGCACTACGGGCAGCTATGTCGAGTTTCTCGCCGAGTTGCGGCGCGTCTTTGAAGAGTGCCACCGCGTGCTGCGGCCCGGGCGCAAGCTTTGCGTTGTGACCGCTAACGTTAACCAGATGACAGATCATGGCCTGCTAACCTTTCCGCTCAGCACTGATATCGGGATTATGCTGCGCGAGCTCGGGCTTGTGATGATCAATGAAGTTATTTGGTCAAAGGACGGCACCGGCGGGCGCTGGGGCTCGGCCAACGGTCAGAGGCCGATCTTCGGTAGCTATCCCTACCCGCCAAATTTCCTCTTTAAGAATGTTCATGAATACGTGATAATCTTCGCTAAACCGGGGCTCACGAAGTCCAAGGGTGCCAAGGTCCGTCCTTACGAGGATCTTATGTCATTCTCACAGCGGCTCGAAGCCGCTGAGTAATGTACGTCGCAATGAAGCCCGACGCCGGAACCTAAAAATCTGCTGTTCAACGGAAGTAGACGCCACCATGTGGCGCCGCCGCGAGTCTGTCGTGTCGAGCGGTCCTTGAGACCTGCCTCAAGGACGTCGGCGATCGGTCTGCCCTCGACCGAAGACGAGTCATAAAGTTCGAGCTGAATGCCTTCGGCACTGGGCAAGAAGCGGGCCACCGGATCGGTCATTCCAATTATTCGGTTTTCGGCGCCGTCGCGATCAGCCGTTCACCGGCCGTGGTCTGCTCCATGTTCAAGGTCCGCGCCGCCATCCATTCGGGAACGTGCCAGCTTTCTGGCAGAGAGCGGGCAATCGTCCCAGGCAGGAACGACCACAACAGGACACCTGCGATAAAGGCACATCCGCCGGTCCACATTTCTCGTCTGCGCTGTCGCTGCGTGCGGCGCGAGCGCTCGGCGATCCCGTCGATCCGGCCGATGGATTGGTCGAGTGCGCTTCGCGCCTCGTCCAGCTGCCGCTTGTCTTCGGCCCGCGCTTCGATCGCAGCCCTGTTCAATTCCCTGACCATCGCGGCAGGCGTCAGCTTGACGGCCGGGGCCTGCGCGATGCGCTCGATGCCTTCGAGGGCAGTACCTAGCTGCTTGCTCATATGGCCCAGCGTCGCGCCGTAGTCGGGTATGTTCTCGCGCGCGGCGGAGAGGCCCTGGATGGCATTGTGAAGCAGCGATATCTCCTGCCGCAGGCGCTCGAACGCGTGGGAGGGATTGTCGGCGATGCCTTCCTGGCGAGGATTTTCGGTCATGGAGTTGACCCTACATGCTGATGCCAAGGCCGCGCGAGCGGCCGAGCCATTCCTGGAGGCCATGAGATATCGACGCGCCCTGCCGGGACCTGAGGCCCAGTTCAGCCGTGCGATTTCGGAGCAGCGACTCGAGCTGCGGATCGCGGTGCAGCGCCTTGGCCATGGCGCCCATGTCGTGTTTGACGCTCGACACTCCGCCATGATCGCCTTGCCGTTCGAACGCCTTCAGCTGGCGTGACTTGCTCTGCCAGTCAGCGACAAACCGGTCGGCGCGGTTATTGGCGTCGATGCGGATTTCGCCTTCGGCGATCATCGCCTGGATCGGGAGCGTGGTGCGCCCGCTGGCGGCCTCGCCGATGAGCGCCGGGTTCCTGTTCATGGCGATGCGCAGGTCTTCGCCGCCGCCGGGTTGCAGCGCCTCGATCGCCTTGACGGCGCTGCCGAAGGCCTGGCGCTGGTGGATCAGTGGTTCGTAGCCTTGCTCCTTCATGCGGACGATGTCCTGCGCGGCGCGGCCATAGTGCTGCACCGCATGTTCGAGAGGGCCCGGCCCGGTCTGCTCGATGAGTGGCGATACATTGAGCTTGAGCCCATCGAACATCCCGCGCCTGGGCTCTGCCTTGGGCACCGCTTCCGGCTCGCGGACATAGTCCGATGCCATGTCCTTGCCGCGCTCGCGCGAGAGCGTGCGCACCAGCTTCGCCTGATCGGCGAAGTCGTCCTTGCCGTAATGCAGCTCGACGCTGTCACGGTGCCGCGTGAGCGCGACATAGGATGCGTGGCGATCGAGGCCCGGCGTTGCCAGGACATGGACAGTGTCCACGGTCATACCCTGCGCCTTGTGGACGGTGGCAGCGTAGCCGTGATCGATATGGGCATAGTCCTTGATGTCGAAGGCGGCGCTGCGCCCATCGTCGAGCGTCACCGCCATACGAAGCGCATTGACGCTGCGAACCGTGCCCAGGGATCCATTCTTCACGCCCAGGCTGCGCTCGTTATGCAAGAACATCACGCGGTCGCCGGTGGCGAAGTCGCGGCGGCCGCGATCGACCTGCAAGCTCACATCCTCGCCGAGGTCACCGGCGGCGCGCATGCGCCCGCGCGCGGCCTGGTTGAGCTCGCGCACTTCATCGTTGGTATGCGTGAGGATGATGCGGCCAGCACCGGGTTTGGCCTGCCGCTCGCTCTCCCAGCGCTCGATCAGCGCGCCGCGCGCGGCCTCGCGGGTTTCAGCAGCGTGGATATGCCCGGCCTGCGTGTACGCTTCGATCGCCTCGCCGGTCCGGCCGGTCGCGAGCTGGCGCGTCGCATCGCGCTGCCAGTCCTCGCGCTGGCGGCGCACTTCGGTAATCTCGACGGCGCCGTAGCGTTCGGCGATCGAGCGGAACGAGGCGCCGGCCTCGATTGCCTGGAGCTGCTGCGGATCGCCGACCAGGACCACCTTGGCGCGGCGCTTTTCCGCCTCGGTGATCACGCGCTCCATCTGGCGCGTGCCGATCATGCCGGCCTCGTCGATAACGAGCACGGTCCTGTCGGTCAGCAGTTCGCGGTCCTGGCCCCATTGATGTTCAAGGCTGGCGATGGTGCGTGAGGCAATGCCCGAGCCGCTTTCGAGGCTCTCGGCGGCGATGCCCGACAAGACGATCCCGCGCACCTCGTAGCCTGCCCTCTCCCATGCCTCGCGCGCCACCCCAAGCATCGCGCTCTTGCCACTGCCCGCATAGCCGATGACGGTGCTCAGATCGCGCGAACTCGTTGCATGCTCGAAGGCGCCGCGCTGTTCGCGCGAGAGGACCAGGCCGCGTTCCTTGCCATGGGCGAGCGCGCGTTCCCGATGACGGTCATCGACGCCGTGGCCGCGGCGGGCATCGAGCCGTATGGTGGCGCTTTCCAGACGCTGCTCGGTCGCCACCATCGCGCGCGAGGTGAAGCGGTCTTCGCCGCGGCCGTCCCGGCCCAGTCTGACCAGTTCGGCTGAACCGCGCACGGCGGACATCACCGCGTCGAACTGGTCCTTGCCCTCGCTGTGGCGGTGCACGAACACGGCCAGGTCGCGCGCCGTGAAGGTCGATTGCTGGTGCGTGATCGCATCGAGCGCGATCTTGGGATCTGCAAGGATCTTCTCACCATTGCTGCGCGCGATCGCGTAATGCTCGTCGAGCCGTTCGCTGGCGAAGCCTTGCTCGGCCATGCGCGAAGCGGCCGGGCCGATCTTGTGCTGCGGCTC
>NZ_JAXMJI010000085.1:0-21317 GCF_034376665.1 Allopontixanthobacter sp.
AATATGTGGACGCTGGGCCTGGCGCTGTGGATGTTCGACCGTCCGCGCGGCCCGATAGAGGATTGGCTGAAAGCGAAATTCAAGACCAAGCCCGACATTGCCGATGCCAATATCGCGGCGCTGAATGCGGGCCATGCTTACGGCGAAACGGCGGAACTGTCCGGCCCGCTCAAGCAGCTGCATATCGCGCCGGTGGAAAGCGCGCCGGGTCTGTACCGCACGATCACCGGGGCGGAAGCGATTTCGCTGGGGCTGGTCGCAGGGGCGCAGCTTGCCGGGCTGAAAATGTTCTTCGGCGGCTATCCGATCACGCCCGCTTCGGCGATCCTGCACCATCTGGCGCGGCTCAAGGAATTCGGCGTCACTACCTTCCAGGCGGAGGACGAGATTGCCGCGATCTGCGCCGCGATCGGCGCGAGCTATGCCGGGCAATTGGGGATCACCAGTTCCTCCGGCCCCGGCATTGCGCTCAAGACCGAGGCGATGGGCCTTGCGATCATGACCGAACTGCCGCTGGTCATCGTCAACAGCCAGCGCGGCGGCCCGTCCACCGGCCTGCCGACGAAGACCGAGCAAAGCGATCTGTACCAGGCGGTCTATGGTCGTAACGGCGATGCGCCGATGCCGGTGGTATCCTGCAACAGCCCCGGCGATGCTTTCGAATGTGCGATCGAGGCCTGCCGCATCGCGGTCCAGTACATGACCCCGGTGATGCTGCTGACCGATGGCTATATCGCCAACGCCGCCGAACCGTGGATGGTCCCCGATCCCGACAGCTTCGCTCCGTTTCCGGCCGAATTCCTGACTGAGAAGAACGGCGAGACACTGCTGCCCTATAAACGCGATGCCAAGGGCGCGCGTCCGTGGATCAAGCCGGGCACGCCGGGCCTGATGCACCGCATCGGCGGGATTGAGAAACAGGTCGATACCGGCCATATCGACTATGCGCCCGACAACCATCAGGCGATGACCGACGCCCGCATGGGCAAGGTGCTGGGGATCGAGGTGCCCGATCAGGAGGTTGCGCTGGGCGGAACCTCCGGCAAGCTGGTCGTGGTCGGCTGGGGTTCCACCTACGGCCCGATCCGCCGTGCGGTGGACAATTCGCGCCGCAAGGGGCTCGACGTCAGCCATGTCCATGTGCGCCACATCTGGCCGCTGCCGAAGAACCTCGGCCCGCTGCTGCGCGGTTTCGAAAACGTGCTGGTGCCCGAAATGAACACCGGCCAGTTCAAGACCGTGCTGCGCGACCAGTTCCTGGTCGATGCAACCCCGCTGACCAAGACCAGCGGCCAGCCCTTCGCGATTGCAGAACTGGAAGCGGCCATCGGCAAGTATTTCGATAATGTCGAAGGCAACGAAGGCGGCGAAGTGGCGGTGAACGAAACCCAGCTTCCCAGTCCGGAGGCGGAGGTATGACCACTGCCAAGAATGGTCCGTCATCCCAGCGAATGCTGGGATCGGGTTCGGCAAGGTCCGGCAGCGCGGTGAGCGATCCCAGCATTCGCTGGGATGACGAGGTGAAATCATGAACGAGATGACCAGAATCGAAACCACGCTGAAGGATTGGGAAACCGATCAGGAAGTCCGCTGGTGCCCCGGCTGCGGGGATTATGCGATCCTGAAGGCGGTGCAGCGCACCTTGCCGCAGCTCGGCTGCGATCCGTCCAACACTGTGTTCATCAGCGGCATCGGCTGTTCCAGCCGGTTCCCCTATTACATGGAAACATACGGCTTCCACACCATCCACGGCCGCGCGCCTGCGGTGGCAACGGGCGTGAAGCTGGCCA
Organism: Allopontixanthobacter sp.; assembly: GCF_034376665.1. Lineage (NCBI taxonomy): Bacteria > Pseudomonadati > Pseudomonadota > Alphaproteobacteria > Sphingomonadales > Erythrobacteraceae > Allopontixanthobacter > Allopontixanthobacter sp. The sequence continues at coordinate 1,791 of NZ_JAXMJI010000085.1, forward strand.
ATCCGGACCTCGACATCTGGCTGGTGACGGGCGACGGCGACGGCCTCTCCATCGGCGGCAACCACATGATGCACGTCCTGCGGCGGAACGTGAACATGCAGATCATGCTGTTTAATAACGAGATTTACGGCCTGACCAAGGGGCAGGCTTCGCCCACCAGCCGGGAAGGGACCAAGTCGCCCTCCACGCCGCTGGGATCCTACGATCATCCGGCGCGGCCCTGCGCGTTTGCGCTGGGTGCCGGGGCACGCTTTGTCGCCCGCGGCTTCGATGTGTCGAAGAACCTGCCCGATGTGCTGAAGGCGGCGCATGCGCATCAGGGCGCGGCGTTCATCGAGATTTTCCAGAACTGCATCGTCTATAACAAGGACGTGTTCGACGATTTCGCCGCGCCAAAGGGCGCCGGTGACCACCAGCTGTGGCTGGAACATGGCCAGCCGATGCTGTTCGGTGATCCCAAGACCGGGCTGAACAAGGGCATCGCACTCGACGCCGAAGCGCTGGCGCTGAAAGTCGTCGATGTGGTGGACGGGGATTGGCAGTCGGCGGGCGTGATTGTCCACGATGTTACCAACCGTGCCGTTGCGCATATGCTGGTGGAAATGCCGTTCGGCCCGTTCCCGATGGCGCTGGGCGTCCTTTACGATGATCCCCGGCCGACCTTCGAAGACGCTGTAATCGAGGAACGCAGCCGCTCGGCGGCGGGCAAGGACGTCAATCTGGCGCGGTTGCTGGCCAAAGGGCAGACCTGGACAGTCGACGGCACGGCGGGGCATCCGGTTTGAAGCAGCGGGTGCGCGGCCGGTAAAATGCGGTGAACCGAGGAAATTTCTTCGGCCATATTTTGAACAAAATTCGACTTCGTGCGTTTCGGCGGTTTGGAGCGGGGCGGTCTCGCTCTCAAGGCACGGAGAAGATTCATGCGTAATTTCAAGATATTCGCCGCAGCGAGCGGCCTCGTCATGGCGCTTGCAGCCTGCGAGCAGGAAAGGGAAGTCGTGACGCCCGAACCGGTGGAAACCGAAGTGGCGACAACCACTGCCGATGTGGACCCACTGGCGCGCGACTATACCCTCTCACCGGAAGCCCAGGAACGCCGGGCATCCTTCGACCTGGACGAGTTCCAGACCGAGTTCCGCACGCTGCGGGAGGAAACCACGAACGCATCCGGTACATCCGCCACGGGTTCGACAGCCACTGGCATAGGATCGGCCACTTCCGGCACCACGGCAGCTTCAGGTTCGGGCGGCATTCCGCGTGATCGTAGCGCAATGAACTGGGAGTACCTCGACCGGAATTCCGACGGCCAACTGTCGGTAGCCGAATATGCGATCTGGGCCATCCCGCTCGACCCGAACGAACCCAAACCAGACGACGAAACCAAGCCTTACGTGACCGCCGAACAGGCCAACCGCGCGGCGGATTCGTTCTTCTATTTTGACCGGGACGGGGACACCTACCTGTCGCAGTCCGAATTCGCGAGCGCGCGAAGCGGCGCCAGCGTCGGCTGAAGCGTCGGCTGATTCACCGGGTAAAGCGAAGAATCAGGGCGGCGGGCGTGACCTGCCGCCCTTTTTCGTTGCAACCCTGCCGCGCGCCGCCATGGTGCGGCGATGGACAATCTCACCCATTCGCTCGTCGGGGCACTGCTCGGGCAAGCGGGGCTGAAGCGCAAGACCGGGCTGGCGATGCCTGCGCTGATTATCGGCGCGAATTTGCCCGATGTGGATGCGGCGTGTTTCTTCTGGCTCGACGGGGTCGAACATCTTGGATTTCGCCGCGGGATTACCCATGGGCCAATTGCGCTGGTGCTGCTGCCACTGATATTGGCGGGGCTGCTGTATGGCTTCGACCGCTGGCAGGCCAAGCGCGGCAAGAGGCCGGAGGGGCGGTTGCCGGTCAGCTTCAAATGGCTGTTCCTGCTCGCCTTCATCGGCTGCCTGACCCACCCCGCGCTCGACTGGCTCAACGTCTACGGCATCCGCTTGCTGGAACCGTTTTCGAGCCAGTGGTTCTACGGCGACACGCTGTTCATCATCGACGTGTGGCTATGGGCGCTGATGGGTTTTGCGACATGGTTCTCGCTCCGGCGGGAGAAGCGGGGCGGGGACTATGAGGAATCGGCACGTTGGGCGCTTGGCATTGGCATCCTCTACATTGCCGCAAACTCAGTGATCACATCGCTCGTTGGCGCGATGGCATCAGGCCAGCCAGCCATTGAGAGCCCGAGGCCGCTAACCTCATGGCAACGCGAAGTGATCGAACCCTATCGCGCCGGGAAATGGCAGATTGATGGCGAAGTGGTCGGCGAGTGTGCGCTTGAGCCTGTGGTCAAAAGCACAAAAAGCAATTCACAGGCCGAAGCCTTCCTCTTCTGGTCGCGCGCGCCCTTTGCCGAACGTCAGCCGGACGGTTCGGTGATACTCCGCGATGCGCGCTATTACGATCCGCGGGCGCGGGACCGGTTCTCCGTCGCGCTGCCGGATGTTAAATGCGAGCCCTTGGGCGAATAATCCCTTAGCCCCCCGAAGTCCGCTCATGCTGAGCTTGTCGAAGCAGGGTGGCGGGCGGTGTGCCAGCATCCTTCGACAGGCTCAGGATGAGCGGGATGGGGTTTTGGGCAATTATGGACGAGCCGCAGTCACCCGCTCTCCGCCACAACCTTCGCGGGGCGATAAAACAGCGCCGAGGCGACGAACGCCCAACCGGCACCGCCGAGCCAGCCCGCCACCGCGTCGCTGGGGAAATGCACGCCGAGCATCACCCGGCTCCACGCCACCATGGCCGAGAGGATCATGGCCGCGCCGATAATGGTGTAGCGGACCGAATGCCGCCGGCTGATCGCCGCAAACGCCAGCGCCATCGCAATATAGATCACCGCGGCGTTGAAGCTGTGGCCGCTGGGAAAACTCTCGCCGCCCGCTTCCATCAGATGCGGCACGATCTGGGGCCGCTCGCGCCCGACCAGTCCCTTGACCGCGTTATTGGCGATCGCGCCGCCGATCACGGTCAGCGCGAACAGCACCGCCTCGCGCCGCAAATTAAGGAACAGCAGCGCCGCCACCGCGCCCAGCGCGAAAAGATTGCGCAGGAACACGCCGCCCAGCGCGGTGGTGTCGCGGGTAATTTCGAGAAGCCGGCGAGATCCGGCAAATTCGCCCCCGTCTCCGGTGCGCGCCGCCAGCAGGCCGAGCTCGTCGAGGCCGCCCGTCCGGCCGGTCAGAACCAGCCATGCGATAATCGCGAATCCGGCCCAGCAGACCGCGCCCGCCGCCAGCGACTTCGAACGGCTGATCCGCCAGCCATGCGCATCCCGGTGGCTGGTTTCAGGGGGCATGTGCAGCATGGAGGCGGAAGGTTGGTCGCTCATCACGCAGCGGCTAGCACGACCGCCCGTTCATCGCCAAAGGGGTTTGCATGGATACACCGCAAATTGTCTGGCTCCGCCGCGACCTGCGCCTCGCCGACCAGCCCGCGCTTAATGCCGCCGCGCAGGCGGGGCCGGTGGTGCCGGTGTACGTTCTCGATGACGAGGCGACGGGGATCCACGCCTATGGCGGCGCGTCGCGCTGGTGGCTGCACCATTCGCTGACCGCGCTCGCCGCCGACCTGGCCAGACGCGGCTCCAGACTCGTGCTGCGGCGCGGCGATGCGGCGGAGCAGCTGGCAGAGCTGTCGCAGGAGCTCGGCGGTGCGCCGGTCCACGCCATCCGGCATTACGAACCGTGGTGGCGCAAGGCGCAGGGCGCGCTGGCGAAGAAAGTCGATCTGCAGCTGTACGACGGCAATTATTTGCTGCCGCCGGGCGCGGTTACCACCGGATCAGGCTCGCCGTACAAGATCTACACCCCGTTTTCGAAGGCCGTGCTGGAACAGTTCCCCCCGCGTGACGTGGTGACCGAGCCGGAGACGCTTTCCGCGCCCGACAGCTGGCCCGATAGCGATGATCTGGCGGATTGGAACCTGCTGCCGACCAAGCCGGATTGGGCAGGCGGATTGCGCGATTTCTGGCATGTGGGCGAGGCGGCGGCGCATGACCGGCTCGAAGAATGGGAGGACCACGTTTCCGACTATGACGAAGCGCGCAACCTGCCTTCCAGGGACGGTTCCAGCCGCCTTTCGCCGCATCTGCATTTCGGGGAAATCAGCCCGGTGCAGGTGTGGCACGCACTCAAGGGACGCCGGGGACAGGGCTGGGCGACCTATGAAAAGGAACTGATCTGGCGTGACTATGCCCAGAACGCGATCTGCCAGTTTCCTGCCTATGCAACGCAAAGCTATCGCGACCAGTTCGGCGCGATGGCGTGGCGCGATCCGGATCGCGACGAAGCGGCTGCGCGCGATCTGGAGGCATGGCAGCAGGGCCGCACCGGCTCTCCGATCGTCGATGCCGGAATGCGGCAGCTGTGGCAGACCGGGTGGATGCACAACCGCGTGCGGATGATCACCGCCAGCTTCCTGATCAAGCATCTGCTGATCGACTGGCGGCATGGCGAACAATGGTTCTGGGACACGCTGGTCGATGCCGATTACGCCAGCAACGCGGTCAACTGGCAATGGACTGCGGGTACCGGGGTCGATTCGAATATGTTTGTGCGGATCATGGCACCGCTCAGCCAGTCGGAAAAATTCGCTGCGGCGGGATATATCCGTGAATATGTGCCCGAACTGGCCCATCTTGCGCATGGCGCGGTGCACGATCCCGACGAACACGGCTGCCGTCCCGCAGACTATCCCGCCAAGATCATCGCCCACAGGGAGGCGCGGGAGCGCGCGCTGTCGGCATATCATGCGATGAAAGGCGAATAGCGCGCGGACTGTACAGGACAGTTCCGATCGCCACTTGCCCGCCAAACACCATCGCGCCATAGGGCGAGGAATGGTGGGCAAGACGTTCGATAGGGGAGAGGCCCTGCTGGCGGGCGCGGCGCGTTTCGAGCGCCGGTCCGGCGTGATCGCGCGCCTGATCGCGCCGCAGTTCCACAAGATCCTCGACCGTATCGACCGCGGCCTCGAATACGGATCGATCAGGGGAATACTGCCCGATGGATCTACCCGTCTTCTGGGCGGGCGCAATCCGGGTTTCGAAGCCGAAATTCACCTGCGCGACTGGCGCGGGGTCATGCGGCTGGCAACCAACGGGTCGATCGGCTGGTATCAGGCGTGGGAAGCGGGCGAATGGGACAGCCCCGATCCGGTGCCGGTATTTGCCCTGTTCAATATCAACGCCGAATGGCTGGGCGATACCGGGCGCGCCAAGGGCCCGTTCCGGATGCTCGCGCGCTTTGCCCATTGGCTGAACCGCAATTCGCGAGTCGGGGCGCAGCGCAACATCCAGGCGCATTACGATCTCGGCAACGATTTCTACGCCCAGTGGCTCGACCCGGCGATGAACTATTCGTCTGCGATGTTCGCGGACGGGGACAGTCTGGAGCAGGCGCAGCGCCGCAAATGGGCGCGGTTGGCGGAGCGGCTCGGGAATCCGGGTACAGTGCTGGAGGTTGGCTGCGGCTGGGGCGGCTTGGCCAATCATCTGGCGAAACGCGGCGCAAGGGTTACCGCGATCAGCCTGTCAGATGAACAGCTGGCCTGGGCCCGTCAGCGGCAGGACCCCTCGATCGAATTCCGCAAGCAGGATTACCGCGACGTGGCGGGCCAGTTCGACGCGCTGGTCAGTGTCGAGATGGTCGAAGCGGTCGGCCGCGAATACTGGCCCGGCTATTTCGACTGCATCGCCAACAATCTGAAACCCGGCGGGCGCGCGGCCATCCAGTATATCTCCATGGCGGACTGGATGTTCGAGGATTATGCCCGCAGCGCCGATTTCATCCAGGCCTACATCTTCCCCGGGGGCCTGCTGATCCGCACCAGCGAGTTTCAGCGATTGGCCGCGGAACGCGGGTTGGTGTGGGAAGACCAGCAGGATTTCGGCCTCGACTATGCCGAAACGCTGAAAATCTGGCGCGAAAATTTCGATGCGGCAGTTTCTGCAGGGCGGCTGCCTGCCGGGTTCGACGAAAGATTTATCCGTTTGTGGCGGTACTATCTGATGTATTGTGAAGGCGGTTTTCGCGGCCGGGGCATAGATGTGCATCAGGTAACACTGGTGAAGCCCGCAGCCTGACTGCGGACGGAAATATTGCCCTTGGGAGGGGTGTTTATGAAAAAGTGGCTTATCGCGATCCTGGCTGTCCTGCTACTTGCCGGCACCGGCGTTTTCTTCAGCCTCGACAAGGACCAGCGCGCGCTGCTTGCGCATCTTCCGACTGACCGGAATGTCCTGTTCTGGTCGGTCGAACAGCGCGATGCGGCGTTCAGGGCGATGGACGCGTTGCCGGTCCTGTCCAAGGCGCGGGTGATCGAAGCGGGTGATAAGGTTACCCCGCTGCCGGAGGGCGAACCGCTCGCCATTGCTGCCGATATCGATGCCTTCATGGGGCACCAGCGCACGGCCGGCATGGTCATTCTGGTCGATGGCGAAGTGGTGCTGGAACGCTATGGCCTCGGCTTCGGGCCGGAAGGGAAATGGACCAGCTTCTCCGTCGCGAAAAGCCTGACCTCGACAATGGTCGGTGCGGCCCTGAAGGACGGCGCGATCGAGAGCCTGGATGACAAGGTTTCCGACTATGTCACGGGATTGATCGGGTCCGCCTATGATGATGTGACGGTGCGGCAATTGCTCACCATGACCTCCGGCGTGCGGTGGAACGAGGATTACACCGACCCGAATTCCGACGTGGCGCGGTTCAACGAAGCGCAGGCCGTGGGCGGCGAGGATGTCACGGTCAGCTATATGAAGACCCTTCCGCGCGAAGCTCCGGCTGGGACGAAATGGGTCTACAAGACCGGCGAAACCAACCTGATCGGCGTGCTGGTGAGCGAAGCGACGGGCAAGCCGCTGGCGGAATATCTGTCGGAAAAGGTCTGGGCGCCGCTCGGGATGGAACAGGATGCAACCTGGCTGCTGGGATCGACCGGGCACGAGATCAGCGGATGCTGCGTGCAGGCCTCGACGCGCGATTTTGCGCGGTTCGGCCAGTTTATCGCCGATGGGGGTGTGGTAGGCGGGAAGCGGATCGTGCCCGATGACTGGTTGGCGCAGGCGACTGTGAAGCAGGCCGATATCGGCGTGCCGGGGCGCGGCTACGGGTACCAGTGGTGGACCTATGACGATGGCAGCTTCGCCGCGCAGGGTATCTTCGGGCAGGGCATCTTCATCGACCCCGCGCGAAGGCTGGTCATCGCCACAAACGGAAATTGGCCCACTGCGCAGGATGCAGAGCGGGCGGCCATGCGCGGCGCGTTTTATGCGTTGGTGCAGCAAGCCGTCGATCGGCGGAACAGCACCGGCACCGCCGGCGCTGCTCCCTGATCATCGACGGCCGTGCTGGAAAGTCAGGTCAGCAGGCGCTGCGGTACACCGAAGTGCTTTGAAATTTGGACACGATATTATCGTGCACGATCGGGCTGAGCAGTTCGGCAAAAGCGCAGCCGACCTGGCTGTTGTCCCACCAGATCACTTCGGCCTGAAGCGATTCGAGCCCCGGAAGTGTCATCCAGCAAAGCTGCCCCGGGTGCATCCGGTTGATCGCCGAGGCAGAAAAGCCGGAAATCGACAAATCATTGACCACGGTCTGGAAGGCGCGCCCACCCGATGCCCGGAGCTGGCCCGGTATCCTGAGTCTGGTGCGCGGGCCGCAGCGGTCTTCCTGCGCGGCAACTTCGTAACGCTGGATTGTTTGTTCTGTGACCATCGGACGGGTTCCCTTATATTAAGGAGCAAGGGTAGCGGGCCTGCGGGCGGAAACTCCCACGGGCCAGAACCTCTGGTGACCCATCCTGCTTGATGTTCTGTTGCCGAAGCTGGTTAAGAACTTTTTACCACCTGCATCCGGTGGCCGGTCGGGAAGTCCTGCAGCAACAGGTCAACCAATTGATCGCCCACCACTTCTGCGGGCTTTACGGAGCTCGGATCTTCACCCGGATAGGCTTTCGCGCGCATCGCCGTGCGCGTGGCGCCGGGGTCCATTATCGCGACTTTTACCCCGCCGATCTTCTCAACTTCCTGGCCGTAGCTGCCGAGCAGGGACTCGAACGCGGCCTTGGTCGCGCCATAGGCCGCCCAATAGGCACGCGGCTGCGATCCGACACTGCTGGTCATGCCGATGACCCGGCCCTGTCCGCTGCGCTTCAGCAACGGGTCGAAGGCGGCCAGCAGGGCCTGCGTCGCCAGCAGATTGGTGGTGATCGCGGTGTTGAACTGCTTGGGTTCGATCTGCGTAACCGGTGTCAAGGTTGGCAGATACGCCGCTGAAATTACAAGAATATCGAGCTTGTCCCACCGCCCCGCGATGGCCGAGGCGAGCCGCGCGATGGAATCGCCCTCGGTCAGGTCGAGCGGGGCAATTGTCGACTGTCCGCCTGCCTCGTGGATTGCATCCTCTACCCCTTCCAGCGCACGGACATCGCGGCCGGTCAGCACGACATGCGCGCCGCTTTTCGCCAGCGCGTTGGCGCAGGCTGCACCAATTCCGCGGCTCGAGCCGGTGACGAGTGCGACGCGGCCCTCCAGCGGGCGGTTTTCCGGCGAATTTTCTGACATCAGGCGACCTTGTCGAAGGAAAGCTGCGCGTCCCTGGTCTCACGCCGGGCCAGATCCGTCAGGGATGTCGGATAATCGCCGGTGAAGCAGGCGTCGCAGAATTGCGGGCATTTGTCGTCGCGCTGCGTGGCGCCCACTGCGCGGTACAAGCCGTCGATCGACACGAAGGCAAGGCTGTCCGCCTTGATGAATTCGCGCATCGGTTCGATTTCCATCCGCGCAGCCAGCAATTTCGAGCGTTCGGGCGTATCCACCCCGTAGAAGCAGCTGTGGGCGGTCGGCGGGCTGGCGACGCGGAAATGGACTTCGCTCGCGCCCGCTTCGCGCATCATCTCGACAATCTTGAGGCTGGTGGTGCCGCGGACGATGGAATCGTCGATCAGGACGATCCGCTTGCCCTGCACGAGTGCGCGATTGGCGTTGTGCTTGCGCTTGACGCTGGAATTGCGCGCGCCGTCCGATGGCTGGATGAAGGTCCGCCCGACATAGTGGCTGCGGATGATGCCGAGTTCGAACGGCACGCCCGATTGCTGCGCGTACCCTATGGCCGCGGGCACGCCGCTGTCGGGGACCGGGATCACCAGGTCGACATCCGCGGGGCTTTCGATTGCCAGCTGTTCGCCGATCGCCTTTCGCACCGAATAGACCGACTGCCCGCCGAAAATCGAATCGGGACGGCTGAAATAAACGTGTTCGAAAATGCACGGCCGGGCGCCCGGATTGCCGAACGGGCGCAGGGACTGGACCTTGCCGGTGAAATCGACCCGCACCAGTTCCCCGGCTTCGACTTCGCGGATGAATTCCGCGCCGATGGTGTCGAGCGCCACGGTTTCGCTGGCGAAGATGATGCTGTCCCCTAATCTGCCCATCACGAGCGGGCGGATGCCCAGCGGATCGCGGCAGCCGATCATCCCTTCCGGCGTCATCACGATCAGGGAATAGGCCCCTTCGACCATGCGCAGCGCGTCCACCAGCCGGTCGATCATCGTCGGGTAGCGACTGGTGGCGACCAGGTGGATGATCACTTCGGTGTCGGAGGTCGACTGGAAAATCGCCCCCCGGCCGACAAGTTCGCTGCGCAATGTGCCGGCGTTCGATATATTGCCATTATGCGCCACCGCGAACCCGCCCGCGGCAAGGTCGGCATAGAGCGGCTGGACATTGCGCAAACCCGCGCCGCCGGTGGTGGAATAGCGGACATGGCCCGCCGCCATGAATCCCGGCAGTTCCGCAATGGCTTCGCTCGAGGAGAAATTTTCCGCGACATGGCCGGTACCGCGCCGGCTGTAGAATTCCTGCCCGTCGTAACTGGTTATGCCGGCGGCTTCCTGCCCGCGGTGCTGCAGGGCGTGAAGGCCCAGCGCGGTGACGGCGGCGGCATCGGCCGCGTTGATAACGCCGAACACGCCGCATTCCTCGCGGAGCTTGTCGCCATCTTCATCGTGAAACGGGTCGGTAAGATTCATGGCTCGGGTCGCCCGTTGCGCTTCGGGGATAGGGCCGGGACATTGTCCCGTGCATGGGGCGCTCAATGGCGATGTTGCAGACAGATTACAACCCGCAGCAGCACGAAACAGTCGGATTTCCGGCCCCGGATGCCGAACATCTGGCTATTGCCTAAAGGGATTTCATTGCAGCGAAAGGAAAGCCTGCCTAAACGGCCACAACCATGAATGTCCCACCGGGCCTTTCCGCCCGGCAATCCAGTGAAGCAAACGCCCTTGATCCTGACTCCTTTCGAATGGACCATCGCCAAGCGGTACATGATGCCGGGGCGCGGAGAGACCTTCATCGCGCTGGTCGCAGGCATCAGCCTGGCCGCGGTGATGCTCGGCGTGGCCGCGCTGATCATCGTGATGAGCGTGATGAACGGCTTCCGTGCCGAATTGTTCGACAAGATCGTCGGGCTGAACGGCCACGCCATTGTGCAGGCTTACGGCGGGCGGATCGATAATTGGGAAGAAGTGCTGCAGGAAGTGCGTGAGACCCCCGGGGTCGTCAGCGCATCGCCCCTGATCGAGGCACCGACGTTCCTCACCTTCAACGGTCGAAGCGCCGGTGTGCAGGTGCGCGGCAACACGCAGGCGGACATTGCCGATCTGGCGCCCAATGTTCTGACCGGCAATCTTTCGCTAATCACGCCGGACAGCGGACGCGTGGCCATTGGTGCCCGCCTGGCGGAAAACCTCGGGGCGCGGGTGGGCGATGTCATCACCATCTTCAATGTACAGGGCCGCCCGACGCCGTTCGGCACCGTGCCGCGTCAGGTCGGCTACGAAGTCGCGGCGATCTTCGAGGTCGGGGTGTTCGATTACGACGAGGCCTTCGTGGTCATGCCGATCCGGGATGCGCAGACCCTGATGCTGACCGGCGATACTATTGGCATGATCGAGGTGACCACGGTCGATCCCGATAAGGTCGGCGAAATCCTCGCCCCGGTAAAGGCGAGGCTGGAGGGCGTGGCGCAGGTGTCCGACTGGAAGACCATCAACGCGTCCCTGTTCGAAGCGCTGGCGGTGGAGCGGGTGGCGATGTTCGTCGTCCTGTCGATCATCGTCTTGGTGGCGGTGTTCAACATTCTCAGTTCGCTGATCATGCTGGTGCGCGCGAAAACGCGGGACATCGCCATCCTGCGCACGATGGGCGCGACCCGCCGCAGCCTGATGAAGATCTTCGTTACCACCGGTTTCGTGGTCGGAGCGCTAGGAACCGTGGCCGGTCTCGCGCTCGGGTTCACCTTCCTGTTCTTCCGTCAATCGATCGTGCAGGGAATTCAGTTCGTGACCGGCATCGAATTGTGGGACCCCTCGATCCGCTTCCTGTCCGAACTGCCCTCACGGACTGACCCGTGGGAAGTGCTGACGATCAGCGTGCTCGCTCTGGTGCTCAGCTTCCTGGCGACGCTGTATCCCGCGCTGAAAGCCGCGAGCACCGATCCGGTACAGGTGCTGCGCTATGAATAGTCCTGCCAACCAGCCGGTCGTGAAACTGACCGGCCTCACCCGCTCCTTTGAACAGGGTGGGGAGAGGATCGACGTGCTGCGCGGGATCGATCTGGCGATTCAGCCAGGCGAAATCGTCGCGCTGCTCGGCCCGTCGGGTTCGGGCAAATCGACCATGCTGCAGGCGGTCGGCCTGCTCGAAGGCGGGTTCGGCGGCAAGATCGAGTTGAGCGGGATAGATGCGACGACGCTGTCCTCAAACGGCCGCACGACGTTGCGACGCGATCACCTCGGGTTCGTCTATCAGTTCCATCACCTGCTGCCTGATTTCAACGCTCAGGAAAACGTCGTCCTGCCGCAGATGGTTGCCGGAAAGACCCGCGAAGAGGCCGATTTGCGGGCTGCCGAATTGCTCGACGCGCTTGGCCTCGGTGCGCGCAAGACCCACCGGCCGAGCCAGCTTTCGGGCGGCGAGCAGCAGCGCGTGGCGGTGGCCCGGGCGCTGGCCAACCGGCCCAATCTGGTGCTGGCGGACGAACCGACCGGCAATCTGGACGAGAAGACCGCGGACCGGGTTCTGGCCGAATTTCTCGCTCTGGTGCGCGACGAGGGCAGCTCTGCGCTGGTCGCGACGCATAACGAGCGGCTGGCGGCGAAGATGGACCGGGTCTTCCGGCTGCACGAAGGCCTGCTCGAATAGCCGGACCCAAGTTTCCGGTGGTGCGTTGGCATGGGGAAGGAGATTTCCATGACCGACCACCCCAGCACCTACCACGCCGGCCCGGAAAATGTGGGGCGGATCGACTGGGACGACCGTGCCAGCCTCCACCGCAAGGATGACGGACACGGCGTGCTGGATGGTGCCAAGGGGCTCCGCCGGGGAACGCTGGCAGAGCTGGTCCGGCATGTGCAGCAATTGCCGGAGGAGGAGCGCGGAAAATACGTCATCCAGAAAGCCGGCGATCACCGCCTCGACCGGGCCGAAATCGAGGCACTGGCCGCGCGGGACGATTTTCCCCGGCCCGGGTAACGGTGCAACTATCGCTTGACCGCACCCATGGGGTGGTCCGAGTGTCGGAGTTCCAGCACCGTCCGAACCAGGAAACAAGCGTATGACCACCATTGCAGATTTTACGGCCGAAATGCCCGGCGGCAAGGAAGTGGACCTGTCGGAAAAGCTGGGCACTGTGCTACTGGTGGTCAACACCGCCAGCAAATGCGGCTTCACTCCGCAATATGACGGGCTGGAAAAAGTCTATCGCAAATATGCCGATCAGGGTTTCGAAGTGTTGGGCTTCCCCTGCAACCAGTTCGGCGGGCAGGAACCGGGCAGTGCGGAGGAGATCGATCAATTCTGCAAGGTCAATTTCGGTGTCACCTTTCCGCTGATGCAGAAGGTTGATGTCAACGGCCCGGGTGCCAGCCCGCTGTTCGACTGGATGAAGGCGGAAGCGCCCGGCCTGCTGGGCAGCAAGGCGATCAAGTGGAATTTCACCAAATTCCTGATCGATCGGCAGGGCAATGTGGTGAAACGCTATGCCCCGGCGGATCGGCCTGAAACCATCGCGAAAGATATCGAGAAACTGCTATAGCCGATGCTCGGCGGGGCTTTTGTCGGTCGGGCGCGAAGCTGGGGAGTACCCGCAAGCTTCCATCCACGTCATCCCAGCGATTCCAGCTTTCGCTGGAAGGCACGGTATGTGAACTCGCAAGGTTGGCGCGTTACCGTGAAGGGCATTGGGGGATAGATCGCGCTGGCCCCCTTCCAAATTCCGTCCAGAATCCTAATCTGGTCCCATGTCCTTCGCCCCCTTCGTACCCTTGCGAGTCATGTCGTCCTATTCCCTGCTCGAAGGGGCGGTGGACCCCAAGGGAATCGCCAAACTGGCGAAGGAACGCGGCTTTCCCGCGATCGCGATCTGCGACCGTAACGGGCTCTACGGGGTGGTCGCCTTCGCCTCCGCCTGTTTTGCCGAAGGCATTCAGCCGATCATCGGCACCCTGCTGGGCATCGCACGCGACAAGGAAGGCCGGCAGGTCGATTATCTGCCGTTGTTTGCGCAGGACGAGACCGGTTACGACAATCTCTGCCATCTGGTCAGCCATGCCCATCTGGGCCGCCCGCTGGAATTCGAGCCGCATGTCCGCCTGAGCGATCTGGAGGGGCATTCAGGCGGGCTGATCGCGCTGACCGGAGCAGGCGAGGGCGCGGTTTCGCGGCTGCTGGCGGACGGGCAACAGGACCATGCAGAGGCGATGCTGGAACGGCTGCAGGGTCTGTTTCCGGGGCGCCTCTATATCGAACTGGCGCGCCTGAAAGATGCAGTGCAAGACAGCGCGGAAGCCGCCCTGATCGACCTCGCCTATGCGCGCGATCTGCCGCTGGTGGCGACCAATCCCGCCAATTTCGCCGATCCGCATGTCCACCCCGCGCATGACGCGATGCTGTGCATTGCCCATTCGACGCATATCGAGGCTGAGGACCGGCCCCGGTCCAATCCGCAGGCGTTCGTCAAATCCGCGCCGATGATGGAGGAACTGTTCGGCGACCTGCCCGAAGCGACCGCAAACACGCTGACCATTGCCCGGCGCTGCGCCTTCGCGCCGCCCAACCGCGATCCGATCCTGCCCAGCCTGGCGGGCGATCTGGAAGGGGAGGTCAAGCTGCTGGCGGATGATGCCCGCGCCGGCCTGGATGCGCGGCTGGCGCTGTATGGCGAGATGTCAGCCGAGGAACGCAAGGTCTATGACGACCGCCTGCAGTTCGAAATCGACATCATCACCGGAATGGGCTTTCCCGGTTACTTCCTGATCGTGGCCGATTTCATCAAATGGGCCAAGGAACAGGATATTCCGGTGGGGCCGGGGCGCGGTTCGGGCGCGGGTTCATTGGTGGCGTGGTCGCTGACGATTACCGATCTCGATCCGATCAGGCTCGGCCTGCTGTTCGAACGGTTCCTCAATCCCGAACGTGTTTCCATGCCGGATTTCGACATCGATTTCTGCGAAACGCGGCGCGGCGAAGTGATCCGCTATGTGCAGCAGAAATACGGCGCGGACCATGTTGCGCAGATCATCACCTTCGGCAAGCTGAAGGCCCGCGCGGTGCTGCGCGATTGCGGGCGCATCCTGCAGATGAGCTACGGGCAGGTGGACCGGCTGTGCAAGATGGTGCCCAATCACCCGACCGATCCGTGGACCCTGCCGCGCACCTTGAACGGCGCGGCCGAATTCCGCCGCGAATATGATAACGAACCGGAAGTGAAGCGGCTGGTCGATCTGGCGATGCAGCTGGAAGGGTTCCCGCGCAACAGTTCCACCCATGCCGCCGGGGTGGTGATCGGGGATCGGCCGCTGGCGCAATTGGTGCCGCTATACCGCGATCCCCGCTCCGATATGCCGGTGACCCAGTTCGACATGAAACATGTCGAAAGCAGCGGGTTGGTGAAGTTCGATTTTCTCGGGCTGAAGACGCTCTCGGTGCTGCAGAAAGCGGTCAAGCTGCTGGAAAAGCGCGGGATCAGCGTCAATCTCGATACTTTGGCGTGGGACGATGCAGCGGTCTACAAACTGCTCCAGTCGGGAAGTACTGTCGGGGTGTTCCAGCTGGAATCGGAAGGGATGCGGCGGACGCTGGCGGCAGTCAAACCGACCAATTTCGGTGACATCATCGCGCTCGTCTCCCTCTATCGCCCCGGCCCGATGGACAACATTCCGCTGTTCGGCAAACGCAAGAATGGCGAGGTCGAAATCGCCTATCCGCATCCGAAGCTGGAAGGCATTCTGGCGGAAACCTACGGCATTTTCGTCTATCAGGAACAGGTGATGCAGGCAGCGCAGGTGCTGGCCGGTTACTCGCTCGGCGATGCCGATTTGCTGCGCCGCGCGATGGGCAAGAAAGTCCAGGCCGAAATGGATGCGCAGCGCCAGCGTTTCGTGGATGGCTGCAAGGAAGTGTCGGGGATCGAAGCGCGCCAGGCCAACGAATTGTTCGACTTGATCGACAAATTCGCGGGCTACGGCTTCAACAAATCGCACGCCGCCGCCTATGCGCTGCTGGCCTATCAGACGGCATGGCTGAAGACGCATTACCCGCATGAATTCTACGCCGCGTCGATGTGTTTCGACATGCACCAATCCGAAAAGCTGGCGATCTTCGTCGATGATATGCGCCGCGCAGGCTATGCGCTGGAGGGGCCTTGCATCAACCGCTCGGAACCCGAATTCAGCGTCGAGCGGACGGACGAGGGTTATGCGGTGCGCTATGCGCTCGCGGGAATCCGTAATGTCGGCGAAAAGGCGATGGCCGCAATCGTGGCCGAGCGCGAGGCGCATGGCTGGTTCGGCAGCCTGCAGGATCTGTTCGAGCGGGTTCCGCCGGGGTCGCTGAACCGCCGCGCGCTGGAAGGTCTTGCCTGCGCAGGCGCGCTCGATTCGCTGGAGCCGAGCCGGGCAAAAGTGTTCGAAAATGCCGAAATGCTGCTGGCGGTGGCCGACGCGGCCGAGCGCGAACGCAGCAGCGGGCAGGGCGGTCTGTTCGGCGGCGAGGATCATGCGGTTGAACCGATCCGTCTGGCCGACACACCCGATTGGTCCCGCGCCGAACGCATGGCGAAGGAGCGGGAGAATTTCGGGTTCTATTTCTCCGCCCATCCGGTCGAGCAATACCGCGCCGTGGCCTCGGCCAATGGTGCGCGCAGCTTTGCCAGCCTGATGGAAAGCGGCGCACCGCCAGGAGGCCGCGCGCTTGCCGTGATGGCCGCGATGGTCGAGGGCGTGAAACGCGGCAAGACCCGGCGCGGCAAGGATTTCGTGCGCGCCAGCTTCTCCGATCCGTCAGGCCAGTTCGATGCGGCGTGTTTCGAGGAATCCCTGGTCGAGAATTTCATCAAATGGGCCGCAGACGGCACCTGCATCCTGCTCAATGTCGAACTCGATTCGCCGAGCCCGGACGAGCCGCCCCGCATCACCATCCGCGGCGGCCGTCCGCTGGACGAGGTGAAGGGCGGATCACGCATGGTCCTGACGCTCGATATCCACCGCGCGGACGTGTTGCAGGATCTCAAACTGGAACTGATCCCCGGCGCGGAAGGGCGCGGAGAGGTACTGGCGCGGCTGCATACCGCCGCCGGGGTGCAGCCGGTGGTGCGGCTCGGGCGCGATTTTCAGCTCGACGGCGAGTTGGCCGAGCGGCTGGAACAGATCGACGGTATCTCCAACGTCACGCTCACCTCGCGCCGCGGGCCGAACCATTTACGGCTGGTTGCCTGACTTTCCTGCTGGATGGGCCAGCGAACCTTTTGCAAATATCGTGCTGTACCGGCTGAGCACCAGCAGCGCCGTGGGTATCAGCAAGGCGTTCCAGATGTCCTTCCAGTTTCCCCGCAGGTTCAGGTCCTGCGACAATTCGAGATTCCGCTGAATGTCCCACACCTCGCCCATGATCGCGACACCCAAAACCAGCAGCCAGGGCCGCCACTGCCGGGCCTTCCAGCCGAAGATCAGGCACGATCCCAGATACACCCCCAGCGCGATGTAGATGTGCAGCGCATCCTTGGACAAACCGGACAGCGTGATCAGAATGACCTTGAAGGCTTCGTAATTGCTCATTTTCGTCCCGTAACCCCGATTGCCTTGCCGTGAAAGCGCGGGCATGAGTGGCGAAAGAGATTTACGGGAGACAGATATGCAAGCCCTCGGTGCCATGCAGGATTGGGACCTCACAGTCAGCCACCTGATCGATCACGCCGCGCGCGAACACAGTCGGCGCGAAATCGTGACCCATTGGGCCGACGGCAGCGAAACGCGCACCGATTGGGCGGGAATCCGCCGCGATGCGCTGAAGATGACGCAGGCGCTGCGGGCCGCCGGGATCGGCAAGGGGGACCGGATCGCGACGCTGGCGATGAACCATGCGCGCCATCTGGTGAGCTGGTACGGCGCGATCGGCGTCGGCGGGATCCTGCACACCATCAACCCCCGCCTGTTCGACGACCAGCTGGAATATATCGCCAACCATGCGGAAGACCGGGTGCTGCTGTATGATGCGGCGTTCCAGGGCGTGATCGACAAGATGAAGCCCAAATGGACCACCATCGAACATTTCATCTGCTTCGACAGCGGCGACCATTCGCCCGAGTTCGAGGACTGGATCGCGCCCTACGACGGGGATACGCAGTGGACCGGGGTGGACGAGCGCGACCCTTGCATGCTGTGTTACACCAGCGGCACCACCGGCCATCCCAAGGGTGTGCTGTACGAACACCGTTCCACCATGCTCCACGCAATCAGCGGGCTCCAGCCGGCAATCTTCGACCTCCAGGCGAACAGCGTGATGCTGCCGGTGGTCCCGATGTTCCACGCCGCCAGTTGGGGCCTGCCCTGGTCCGGGGCCGCCGCCGGGATAAAGTTCGTCTATTCCGCGGTCAACGATCCGAAAGTCCTGTGCGATCTGATGGCGCGCGAAGGCGTGACCCATTCTGCGGGCGTGCCGACTGTATGGCTCGCCATGTTCCAGCACATGGACGCGACGGGCGAGACCTTGCCCACGCTGAAACAGGCGATCATCGGCGGTTCGGCCGCGCCGCGCTTCATGATCGAACGGCTGATGAAGGTCGGGGTCCGCGTTGCCCACGCATGGGGCATGACCGAAACCTCGCCCATCGGCACCACCGGGGCGGAACCGCATAATTGGGACGAACTGTCGTTTGACGAGCAGGTTTCCGTCAAGGCGAAGCAGGGCGTGCCGCCGTTCGGGGTGGAACTGCGCTGCGTCGATCTCGACGACATGACCACCGTTCTGCCGCGCGACGGCGAAACATCCGGCGCGCTGCAGATCCGCGGGCCGTGGGTGATCAAACGCTATTTCAAGGCGGAGGAGGATGCGACCACGCCCGACGGCTGGTTCAACACCGGCGATGTCGGCATCCTCTATCCCGACGGCACGCTGCAACTGACCGACCGCACCAAGGACGTGATCAAATCGGGCGGCGAATGGATCAGCTCGGTCGAACTGGAAAACGAAGCCGTCGCGCATCCCGCCGTGGCCGAGGCTGCCGCGATCGGAATGCCGCATCCCAAATGGGACGAGCGTCCGGTGCTGTTCGTGGTCAGGAAAGAAGGCGCGGAATTGTCGGCGGGCGAGGTGCTGGAATTCCTGTCCGGCAGGATTGCGAAATGGTGGATGCCCGATGCGGTCGAATTCGTGGACGAGATTCCCCACACCGCAACTGGCAAGATTTCGAAGAAAGACCTGCGCGCGCAGTTCGCGGATTATGTGCTGGAGGGTTCCGAATGAATTATCTCAACCCTACCCGCGAGGCGTTCGATTTCTTCAAATCGCTGCCGCGCGATACGCCGATCAACATGCTCAACCTGCTGCGCTACCGCGAGCGGGCGGAGTATCCGGAGGGCCATCCCAACGCCGCCAAAGGCTGGTCCGGGCGGCAGGCCTATGCCGAATACGGCAAGACCAGCGGCCCGATCTTCAGCCGCGTGGGCGGCACGATTATCTGGCGCGGGACATGGGAAGCGATGGTCACCGGCCCGGACGACAAGCATTGGGAGGACGCCTTCGTCGCCGCTTACCCCAACGCGGGCGCGTTCCTGGAAATGATCACCGACCCGGAATACCAGAAGGCGGTAGTAAACCGCAGCGCCGCCGTGCTCGACAGCCGGTTGATAAGGTTTGCGCCGGGCAAAAGCGGCGGCAGTTTCGGATGAATCCTCCCCCAACGGGGGAGGGGGACCAGCAAAGCTGGTGGAGGGGCACCCCAAAATGATCACCGGCCCAACCCAAACCGTAAAACGCGCCCGCAAACTGCGCAGCGAAATGTCACTCCCCGAGGTCCTCCTATGGCGCGAAATGCGCAAGCGGCCCACGGGGCTAAAATTCCGCCGCCAACACCCGGCAGGAATTTACATTCTCGATTTCTTCTGCGCGAAGGCGAAACTCGCGATCGAAATCGATGGTTTCGCGCATGA
>NZ_JAXMJI010000086.1:0-13190 GCF_034376665.1 Allopontixanthobacter sp.
GGGGGTAGCCGCCCAGCGCGCCTGCAGCGCCGCCATGTCGATGGTCAGTTCCCCCAGTTCGAACCGCTGCGCCCGGTGGCGCTGCTGCCGCGACTGTAGCGCCAGCACGCGGTCGAGCACCGCGTTCCGGTCCAGCGGCCCGACCATGTAATCGTCCGCGCCGGCTTGCAGGGCGCGGCGGCGATCCTCGATATCGTCGCGCTCCAGCACCATCGTGATATGGGCGTCTTGCGTGCGGGCATCGGCGCGCAGCCGGCGGCACATCTCGAGACCCGCCAGATCATCCATCACCCAGTCGACGAAGGCCCACATCGGCCCCTCGACCAGGCGGCGCGGGCCGCCCGGGTCGAGCCGGTCGAAAGTAAAGCGGGTCTGGTCATGCACGAAATCGTCGAGCGATTCCCCGAGTTCTTCGGTCAGGAAGATATTGATCACATCCATCTGCGCAGTCCCCATCTGATAGAGAGAATTGCCGCGGTGATGTGACGGCATAGTGACAAACACGACCTTCGCTACGATGGTGCCGATGGTCCGCCCCGCACATCGCAATGTCCTTTATCGCTTGGACACGCACATTGTAATGTGTATAGCCTGCGCCATGACCCAATTTGCCCCCGAGATAATCCAGCAGAAGATCCGCGACCTTGTCGAAGCCGGAACCATGTCCCGCGCGGCGATTGCCCGGGCCGCCGGACTCCACGCCAATTCGCTTCGCGATTGCACCGATGACCAGTGGAACCCGACCGCGGACACGCTCGGCAAGCTCGCCGGTTTCATCGTCGCCAATGACGACCGCCCGGTGCTTGCCAGCATTGAGGAGATCATCGACGAAGCCCGCAACGGGCGGATGTTCGTGCTGGTGGATGACGAGGACCGCGAGAACGAAGGCGATCTGGTGATCCCGGCGCAGATGGCAACTCCGCAGGCGATCAATTTCATGGCCAGCCACGGGCGCGGGCTGATCTGCCTGACCCTGACCAAGCGCCGCTGCGACGAACTGGGCCTGGAACTGATGAGCCAGAACAACCGGACCCGCCACGAAACCGCCTTCACCACCTCGATCGAGGCGCGCGAAGGGGTGACCACCGGGATCAGCGCGGGCGACCGTGCGCGCACCGTCAGCGTTGCCATCGACGCCTCGCGGGGACGCGACGACATCGTTACGCCCGGCCACGTGTTCCCGCTGGTGGCGCGCGAAGGCGGCGTGCTGGTGCGCGCGGGCCATACCGAGGCTGCGGTAGATATTTCGCGGCTGGCCGGCCTCAATCCTTCGGGCGTGATCTGCGAGATCATGAACGAAGACGGCACCATGGCGCGGATGGATGATCTGATCGATTTTGCGCGCAAGCATGATCTCAAGATCGGCACGATCCGCGACCTGATCGCCTATCGCCGCAAGCATGATCACATGGTCGAAAAGCGCGCCGAAACCCGCTTCGTCAGCCGTTATGGCGGCACCTGGAACGCGATCAGTTTCCACAACAAGGCCACCGGTGACGACACTCTGGCGCTGACCCTGGGCAAGGTCGATCCGTCCAAGCCGACGCTGGTGCGGATGCATCTGCTCAACGTCTTCGGCGACATTTTCGCGGAAGACAGCCCGCGCACCGGCATCCTGCAGAAAAGCATGGAAATCATCGCCCGCGAAGGGACCGGCGTGATCGTGGTGATCAACCGCCTGAAAGCGGGCGGCTTCACCGTCATCACCAAGGCGCACAAGGGCGAGGCGGCACCCGCCGACATGGAGGAATTGCGCGATTACGGGGTCGGCGCGCAGATCCTTGCGGAACTGGGTGTCCACGACATGGAACTGCTGACCAATTCGCACCATTCGCTGGTCGCGCTGGAAGGCTACGGCCTGTCTATCATTGGCGAACGCCCGATCGAGTAGGCCGCCTCAGCCCGCCCTTACATGGAACGCGCGATCAACATTTTCATGATCTCGTTCGATCCGCCGTAAATCCGGCTGACCCGGCTGTCGCGGAACATCCGGGCTATGGGATAATCGTTGATATAGCCCCAGCCGCCATGCAGCTGGAGGCATTTGTCGACCACTTCCCCCTGCAATTCGGTGACCCAGTATTTGGCGATCGATGCGGTCGTGACATCCAGCTTGCCGTCAAGCAATTTGGCGGTGCAATCGTTGACGAACACCTTGGCCGCCGTCCCGCGCGCTTTCAGATCCGCCAGGGTGAACTGGGTGTTCTGGAAATCCCAGATCGTCTTTCCGAAGGCCTTGCGCTGCTTTACATATTCGACCGTGGTTTCGAGGGCTTTTTCGATGGTGATCATCGCCTGGATTGCGATCAGTAGGCGTTCCTGCGGCAGTTCGCCCATCAGCTGGTAGAAGCCTTTGCCTTCGACGCCGCCAAGCACATTGTCGGCCGGCACGAACACATCGTCGAAGAACAATTCCGAAGTGTCCTGCGCATCGAGCCCGATCTTGTCGAGTTTCTTGCCCCGCTGGAATCCCTCCGCGCCCTCCGTTTCGAGGCAGATGAGCGAGATTCCCTTGTGCCCTTCGCTCGGGTCCGTCTTGGCGACGACGATAATGAAATCGGCGTTCTGCCCGTTGGAGATGAAGGTCTTCGATCCGTTGATCTTGTACCCGTTGCCGTCCTTCAGTGCCGTGGTGGTGATGTTCTGGAGGTCCGAGCCAACCGCCGGCTCGCTCATGGCGATCGCCGAGGCCAGATCGCCCGACACCAGCCGGGGCAGCCACTTCTTCTTCTGTTCTTCCGTCCCATGGCGCACCAGATAAGGCAGGATGATTACGTTATGCAGGCTGGCTGCAAAGCCTTCGACACCCTTGTTGGCCTGCTGGTTGACCACCACCATGTCATGCCGGAAATCGCCGCCGTGGCCGCCATATTCTTCCGGCACCGAAACGCCGAGCAAGCCCGCCGCCCCGGCCTCGCGCCAGAAATCGCGTTCCACCTGGCCATCCTCGCGCCATTTCAGCACGCGCTTTTCCGGCGCGTGCCGGTCATAGAATTTGCCCACCGCGTCGTGGAACATCGAGATTTCCTCGTCGTCCATATATTCGGGCTGGGGAACGTCGATTACGGGCATGGTGGACCTTTTCGTCAGAAGCGATAAGGCCGTGTCGTATCACCCGCCGGGATTAGTGCAATCGGAAGTCGCAACATATTATGGACCTGATCGGCCCCACATCGCAGACCTTCATTTCGCAGCGGACGCGGCTGCATTACGCCGACTGGGGCAATCACGGCGCGCCGCCGCTGATCCTGCTGCACGGCGGGCGCGATCATTGCCGCAGCTGGGACTGGGCCGCGGAGGAACTGCGCGCGGACTGGCACGTGATCTGCCCCGACCAGCGCGGGCACGGGGACAGCGGGTGGAACGAAAACGGCTATTACCCCACCATCGGCTATGTCTATGATCTGGCACAGCTGATCCACCAGCTGGAACTGGCGCCGGTCACCATCGTGGCGCATTCGATGGGCGGCAATGTGTCGATCCGCTATGCCGGGCTATACCCTGAAAATGTGCGCAAGCTGGTCGCTATTGAAGGATTGGGCCTCAGTCCCAAGCGATTGGAGGAAATGCAGTCCGTTCCGTTCCACACCCATTGGACCGACTGGATCGAGCAGAAGCGCGAAGCCTCGGCCCGCCTGCCGAAACGTTATCCCACGTTCGAAACCGCGCTCGACCGGATGCACGAGGCGAACAGCTATCTCAGCCGCGAGCAGGCCCGCCACCTGACTACCCATGCGGTGATCCGCAACGAGGATGGCACCTTCAGCTGGAAGTTCGACCCGCATCTCCACGCATGGCCGCCCGACGACTGGACGCAGGACCAGTTACACGAAATCTGGGGGCGGATCACCTGCCCCACGCGGATGATCTACGGCAACGACAGCTGGGCGTCCAACCCGGTGAAGGACGGGCGCATCAGCCATTTTGGCGATAACGTCAGCGTCAGCGATTACGACCGCGCCGGGCACTGGGTCCACCACGACCGGTTCGATGATTTCATGGCCGAGGTGAAGGCGTTTATCGCCTGATTACAGGCTCCGGCTGATCACTTCCTTCATGATCTCGCTGGTGCCGCCGAAGATCCGCGTGACCCTTGCGTCGCGCCACAGGCGGGCGATCAGATATTCGTTCATATAGCCCGCCCCGCCGTGCAATTGCAGCGCGGCGTCGCACACGCGGCCCTGCAATTCGGTGTGCCACAGTTTGGCGGACGATGCCTCTGCCGTGGTCAGTTCACCCGCGATATGCCGCTTCAGCGCCCAGTCGATATGCGCCCAGCCGACCTGCAATTCCGCGGCGAGGCCGGCAAGGGTGAACTTGGTGTGCTGGAATTCGAACACGGTCTGTCCGAACGCCTTGCGGTCCTTGGTGAAGGCGACCGCTTCATCCAGCGCGCGCTGGGCGCTGGCCTGGCAGCCGATGGCGATCGACAGGCGTTCCTGCGGCAGTTCTTCCATCAGATGCACGAAGCCGCGCCCTTCCTGGCCGAGCAGATTTTCCTTCGGCACGCGAACATCGTTGAAGAACAATTCGGACGTGTCGGCCGAATGCTGGCCGATCTTGTCGAGATTGCGCCCGCGTTCGAAACCGGGCGTTCCGGCATCGACCAGCAGCAGCGAGGTTCCCTTCGCCCCCTGGCTCGGGTCGGTCTTGGCCACGACGATCACCACGTCGCAGTTCTGGCCGTTGGTGATATAAGTCTTGGAACCGTTGATGATGTAATCGTCGCCGTCCCGCTTCGCGCTGGTGCGCACGCCCTGCAGATCGGATCCCGCGCCCGGTTCGGTTATCGCGATGGCGGTTATCACATCGCCGGAGATCATGCCGGGGAGGTATTTGCGCCGCTGTTCCTCGGTCCCCAGCCGTTCGAAATAATTGACCGTGATGTCATTCTGGAGCGTGAACCCGGCGGACGATCCGATGTAGGACAGTTCCTCCGCTATCACGGCATTATAACCGAAATCGAGGCCGAGCCCGCCGTTCTCCTCGCTGACAGTAGGGCACAGCATCCCCGCCGCGCCCAGCGCCTTCCACGCCTCGCGCCCGACGATCCCTTCTTCCTCGTGCTTTTCGAGGAACGGAACCATGTGTTCGGCAAACACCTTGCGCACGGTGTCGCGAAACATGGCGTGATCGTCGTTATAGGCAAAGCGGGTGGACATATCGAGCATGGGGAGTTCCTGTTTAGGCGGTGATTCAGGCGATGGTTCCGGCGGCGCGCAGGGCTTCACACTCCGCCGCGTCGATGCCGAGTTCGGCCAATATCGTGTCAGTGTGGTCACCCGGCAGCGGGGCGGCTGCGGGCACGGGGTTGGCGGTGACGCTGTAGCGCGGGGCAGGCGCGGGCTGCACATCGCCGCCGACCGTCACGAAGGTTTCGCGCGCCACATTATGCGGATGGGCGGCCGCTTCGCTCATGGTCAGCACCGGGGCATAGCAGACATCGGTATGCTCCATGATTGCATCCCATTCGGTGCGGGTTTTCCTCTTGAACACAGTGGCCAGCTTCGCCTTGAGCGCGCCCCATTGCCGCCGGTCGTGCTGCGCGTCGAATTCGGGGTCGTCGGCCAGACCCACCGCCCGCCGCAGCTCGGCGTAGAATTGCGGTTCGATACTGCCGATGGACACGAACTTGCCGTCCGCGGTTTCGTAAGTGTCGTAGAAATGCGCGCCGGTATCGAGCATGTTCGCGCCCAGATCTTCCGACCACACACCCATGTTCTTCATGCCATGGATCATGCTCATCAGCACCGCCGTGCCGTCGGTCATGGCCGCGTCAACCACCTGGCCTTTCGCGCCATTCGCCGCCGCCAGCAACGCGGACACCATGCCGAAGGCGAGCATCATCCCGCCGCCGCCGAAATCGCCGACCATGTTGATCGGCGGGGTCGGCTTTTCGCCCGACCGACCGAAATGGGCCAGAGCCCCGGCAAGGGCGATATAGTTGATGTCATGCCCGGCATAAGGCGCATAGGGGCCGGTCTGACCCCAGCCTGTCATCCGGCCATAAACCAGCTTCGGATTGTCCGACAGCAGCTCGTCCGGGCCAAGTCCGAGCCGTTCCATCACGCCGGGCCGGAAACCCTCGATGATCCCGTCCGCGCTGGCGCACAGTTTGCGGGCCAGCGCCACGCCCTCGGGACGCTTGAGATCGAGCGCGATCGATTTGCGTCCGCGCGCCAGCACATCCTTGGAAGTGACCGGCTGCGATCCGCCCCGGCTGCCGCTCACGCGGTCGATCCGGATCACTTCGGCGCCGTGGTCGGCCAGCATCATGCCGCAGAACGGCCCCGGCCCGATGCCGGCAAATTCGACGATCCGGATTCCGCTGAGCGGCCCCGCCATGACGGTTACTTGCCCTGCCAGTTGGGGCTACGTTTCTCGGCGAAAGCCAGTGAGCCTTCGCGGGCATCTTCGCTCATGAAAACCAAGGGCAGCAGCTTGGCCTGTTCCGCATACCGCGTCTCCCGCGGCCAGCCGCGCGACTGTTCCATGATCTGCTTCGAAATGCGCACCGCGAGCGGACCGTTGGCGATAATCGTGCGGGCCAGTTCCATCGCTCCGTCCAGCGCCGCACCCTCGGTAATCCGGTTGATCAGGCCCAGTTCGTAAGCCCGCTGCGCAGAGATGAATTCGCCGGTCAGCGCCAGCTCCATCGCCAGCTTGTAGGGGATCAGATCGGGCAGGACCATCAGCCCGCCCGCTGCCGCGACAAGCCCACGCTTGGCTTCGGGGATGCCAAATTTTGCGGAGGAACTCGCCACCACCAGATCGCAGGCGATCATCAGTTCCAGCCCGCCCGCCAGCGCATAGCCTTCGACGGCAGCAATCAGCGGCTTGGCGGGCTTCTGTTCCGTCAATCCGCCAAAGCCGCGTCCGGGCACGGAGGGGCTTTCGCCGCGCAGGAAGCCCTTCAGATCCATGCCCGAACAGAAGGTCCCGCCCGCGCCGGTCAGGATGCCAACCCGCAGATGATCCTCCGCATCGAGCCGGTCGAGCGCCGCCGCAATGGCTTCGGACGCGGCCTTGGTCATGGCATTTTTCGCTTCCGGGCGATTGATCGTCATGACGAGGATTCCGTCCTCCTCATGCGTCAGCAGTTCGTCACTCATCGGGTCGACTCCCATTTTCGATTGCAACTTATATCTGGGCCAGTGCTGGCCAAGGTTTACGCGCCCGTCAACCGGAAACTTGGCCCCTCCGCAGCTGAAATCTGGCTCCCGCCGCCCCGCTGCACGCCATCGGGAAGCGTATGCAAACCGAAGTGATGACGCACGCCGAATCCCGCGCTAAGTCCGCGCTTCAACTCGAGAGGAATCCGCATGAAAACCAGTGTCGCATCCGTAATCGCCGTAGTTTTGGGAGCAAGCCTGATGGCAGCGGCACCGGCTGTCGCGCAGGACGATGCTGCCGTAGCGGCGCCAGCCAACGCCGCCGAATCTGAGTCCGAAGATCCAAAATGGGATGTGAACGCGCCCGCCGGCATGACCATTCGCGACATCCCGATCGCGGTCGAGGAAGGCAGCTGGATGGATGTCGATGTCAGCCCCGATGGGCGGACTCTGGCATTCGCCCTGCTCGGCGATATCTACACCATGCCGATTGCCGGCGGCACCCCCACGCGGATTGCCGAAGGGCTGGCCTGGGAAGTCCAGCCGCGTTTCTCCCCCGATGGCGCGCGTATCGCCTTCACCTCGGACCGGGGCGGCGGGGACAATATCTGGATCATGAATGCCGACGGGTCGGACAAACGCGCCGTGACGGAGGAAAAATTCCGCCTGCTCAACCAGCCAAGCTGGAGCCCGGATGGCCGCTTCATCGCCGCGAAGAAGCATTTCACCACCGGCCGCTCGCTCGGCACGGGTGAAATCTGGCTCTATCATGTGTCCGGCGGGGGCGGGGTAAAGCTGGTCGCGCGGCCCAACGAGACTCACCAGAAGGAACTGGGCGAGCCGACCTATGCGCCCGATGGATCGGCAATCTACTTCACCCGTAACACCACCGGCGGCCCGATTTTCGAATATGCCCAGGATTCGACCAACGCGCTGTTCGCGATCGAACGCTATGATCTGACCAAGGGCGAAACCACCACGGCGGTTTCCGGGCTTGGCGGCGCGGTGCGCCCTGCCCCCTCCCCCGATGGCAAGCAGATTGCCTTTGTCCGCCGCGTGGCGGGCGAGAGCCAGCTGTTCGTCAAGGATATCGCATCCGGCGCCGAGCGGATGGTCTATGACCAGCTCGACCGCGACGTGCAGGAAACCTGGGCGGTCACCGGGGTCTATCCGAATATGGACTGGACGCCGGATTCGGCCAGCATCGTTTTCTGGGCGGGCGGCAAATTGCGGCGGGTCGATGCGGGCAGCGCGGAAGTATCGGCCATCCCCTTCCGCGTGGAGGACACGCGCGGCGTGGCCAACGCACCGCATCCCGCAATCGAAGTTGCGCCCGACAATGTCACGACCAGCATACCCCGCTTCGCCAGCGTTTCGCCCGACGGCAGGCAGGTGGTGTTCGAAACGCTGGGCAAATTGTGGGTCAGGCCGGTCAGCGGCGGCACGCCCCGGCAGCTGACCGCTGGCGGCGATGCGCTGGAACTGTTCCCCAGCTGGTCCCGCGACGGGCGCAAGCTGGTCTTCGTGCGCTGGACCGATGCGGGCCTGGGGGAAATCGTCACCGCTGACGCCAATGGTCGCAACCAGCGCACCGTCTCCGCCCAGCCGGGCCATTACGCCCATCCGCGCTTTTCGCCAGACGGCCAGACGATCGTGTTCGAAAAACGAAGCGGCGGCGACCTGACCGACGAGGCATGGTCGGAGAATCCCGGCGTCTACAAGATCGCGGCAAGCGGCGGCACTCCGGAATTGATCGCGCGCGATCTCGGCGCGCCCCAGTTCGGCGCGGACAATGACCGGGTGTTCATGGCCGGACGGGAAGCCGGCCAGCTGCAGCTGGTGTCCGCCGACCTCAATGGCGAGGCCCGCCGGGTCCACGCCAAGGGCGAGCTGGTCACCGAATACAGTGTCGCGCCCGATGGTCGCTACATCGCCTTCCGCCAGAATTACGACCTCTATACCGCGCCGCTGATGCCCGGCAGCCAGGCGGTCGAGATCGGCGCGGACAGCAGCGCCTTGCCGGTTACCCGCGTCAGCAAGGGCGGCGCGGATTACATCGGATGGTCCGGCGGCGGATCGCAGCTCAACTGGAGCCTGGGGCCAAACCTCTATTCCGCGCAGACCAGCGCGATGTTCCCCTCCGCCCCGCCGGAAAAAGACGCCGCCGAATTTGCCCCGCCCACCAGCGGCACCTCGCTGTCGATGACCCTGCCTGCCGCGAAGCATAGCGGCGTCGTGGCGCTTACGGGTGCGCGGATACTG
This sequence comes from Allopontixanthobacter sp., assembly GCF_034376665.1. Taxonomy (NCBI): domain Bacteria; kingdom Pseudomonadati; phylum Pseudomonadota; class Alphaproteobacteria; order Sphingomonadales; family Erythrobacteraceae; genus Allopontixanthobacter; species Allopontixanthobacter sp. The sequence goes on from NZ_JAXMJI010000086.1 coordinate 9,375, forward strand.
ACCATGACTGGCGACGGGGCTGGCGCGATCGAGGACGGGGTGATCGTGATCGTCGGCGACCGGATCGGCGCAGTCGGCCCCCGCAGCGAAGTCACCATCCCCGCCGGTGCGAAAGTGATCGACGCCACCGGGCGCACGATCATGCCTGGCCTGATCGATGCCCATGCGCATGGTTCGCAAGGGACCGGCGACCTGATCCCGCAGCAGAACTGGGAACTGGTTCAGAACCTGGCACTGGGCACCACGACGCTGCATGATCCTTCGTCCCAGGCCAGCATGATCTTCGCCGCGGCGGAGCGCCAGCGGACTGGCAGTTTGCTCGCACCGCGGATCTTCTCCACCGGCGAGATCATCTACGGGGCCAAGGCTCCCGATGTCTATGCGCAGATCGACAGTTACGAGGATGCGCTGGCGCATGTCCGGCGGATCAAGGCGCAGGGCGGGATCTCGGTAAAGAATTACAACCAGCCGCGCCGCGAACAGCGCCAGCAAGTGGTCAGCGCGTCGCTGGCGGAAAATATGCTGGTGGTGGCCGAAGGCGGTTCGCTGTTCGGTATGGACATGGCGCTGGTGGCGGACGGCAATTCCACGCTGGAGCACAATGTCCCGCTGGAATATTTCTACGAGGATGTGCTGCAATTCTTCGGCCAGAGCCAGACCAATTACACCCCCACGCTGGTAGTGACCTATGGCGGGCTGGCGGGCGATCCCTATTGGCGGCAGGCGACCGATGTCTGGACCAATCCGCTGCTGGTCCACACCCCGCCCGATCAGCTGCTGGCGGCGAACGTCCGCCGAGTGAAGGGGCCTGAGTGGGTGTTCGTCGATGATGACAACGCGCGCGAAGCGAAGAAGCTGGCGGACCGCGGGGTGCAGGTGTCAATCGGCGCGCACGGCCAGCAGGCGGGCATCGGCGCGCATTGGGAATTGTGGTCCTTCGTGCGCGGCGGCATGACGCCGGTGGAGGCACTGCGCGCCGGAACCATCGCCCCGGCAAAGTCGCTGGGGATGGACCGGGATATCGGCAGCCTGGAAGTCGGCAAGCTGGCCGATCTGGTCGTGCTGACCGCCGATCCATCCGCCGATATCCGCAACAGCGACAAGATCGCGCAGGTCATGCTCGGCGGGCGGCTATACGATGCCGCGACAATGAACGAGGTCGAGACCGGCACCGCCAAGCGGCTGCCCTATTGGTGGGAATGACCTGAAACGAAAAGGGCCTGCGAATTGCTTCGCAGGCCCTTTTCGTTAGCTCTTGGTCAGCGGGTCAAATCAAAGCCCGCTGATCGATTTCATTTCCATGAAATCGCGCAGGCCGTAGACCCCGCCTTCGCGGCCATTGCCGGACTGCTTGTAACCGCCGAACGGCGCCCCCGGTGCGGGGCCCCAGGAATTGATCGCCACCATGCCCGCGCGCAGTTTCGGCGCGACCTTTGCAGCCTCTGCCGGGTCGCCGGATATGACCGACGACAGGCCATATTCGGTATCGTTGGCAATCTCGACCGCTTCGTCCAGCGTGTCGTAATTCATCAGCGTCACCACCGGTCCGAACACTTCTTCACGGGCGATCCGCATGTCGCGGGTCACACCGCTGAACAGCGTCGGCTTGATGTAATAGCCGCGGTTGACGCCGGTGGGCAGATCGGTGCCGCCCGTTTCCAGCGTCGCGCCTTCGTCGATCGCGGACTGGATCAGGCCCTGGATCTTGTCGTACTGCGTCTTGTTGACAACGGGGCCGATATGGCCGCCTTCTTCCATCGGATCACCGACTTTGGTGCCTTCGACAATGCCCTTGACCACCCGGATGGCGTCATCGGACTGGTCCTTGTGCACCAGCACCCGGGTCGGGGCGATGCAGCTTTGCCCGGTGTTGACCATCACCCCGGCCACGGTGGGCGGCAGGACTTTTTCGAGATCGGCACCCGGCAGCACCAGATTGGGTGATTTGCCGCCCAGTTCCTGATGCACCCGCTTGACCGTGTCGGCAGCCGCCTTGGCCACCAGCACCCCGGCGCGGGTCGATCCGGTGAAGCTGACCATGTCGATCCCGGGATGGGAGGAAATTGCATTGCCCACGGTCGGCCCGTCGCCCTGCACCAGATTGAACACGCCCGGCGGCACGCCTGCCGCGTCCATGATCTCGGCCAGGATTGCCGCGTTACCGGGGCATTCCTCCGACGGCTTGAGCACCATCGTGTTGCCGCCCGCCAGCGCCGGGGCGACTTTCAGGGCGATCTGGTTGACCGGCCAGTTCCACGGCGTGATCATCCCGACCACCCCGATGGGTTCGTAAACGATCAGATTGGCGCCCTGCTGTTCGGAGAATTTGAAATCCTTCAGCGCAGCGATGGTGCCGAGGAAACCGCCCAGCCCCGCGGGTGCCTGCGCAGCAACGCCGAAGCTGACCGGAGCGCCCATTTCGCCCGCCATCGATTTCGCGATGTCGGGGATACGCTTCTTGTATTCCTCGACAATCCGGCCGAGCAGTTCGAGCCGCTCCTCGCGCGTGGTCTGGCTGAAAGTCTTGAAAGCTTCTTTCGCGGCAGCAACCGCAGCATCGACGTCGGCTGCCGTGCCCAGCACGATTTCCGTCACCGGTTCTTCGGTCGCGGGATTGATCACTTGATGCGGAGTGCCGCCGATCGAATCGACCCATTGGCCGCCGATATAATTCTGCTTGTAACTGTCCATCTGGAATCTCTCCCTAAAACGCGAATCTTCGTCCTGTGGCTGGAATATAGGCACGCAAAGGCCCGGTTACGACAAGTCATTGCGGGGTGACTGGAAAAGTGGCGAATGTACGCTAGTCCAGCAGCGTTCGCTTCGGCTCGGTGACCCGTTCGACGGCCAAGCCCGCCGTGATCCCGTGAACGATGATCGACAGCACGATCGTGAACGCGACCGTCGCCCAGAGAGCGCCTTCATCGATCAGCTCAATGTGATTGCCGGCATAGGCGAGGTAATAGACCGAGCCGATTCCGCGAACGCCGTAAAAGGCAATCACGAACCGCTCCCGGACATTGAGGGCAGTACGGCTGAGAGCGAGCCAGGCGGTGACGGGGCGGATGACGAACACCAGAGCCAGGCCGATCGCCGCGTGCTGCCAGTCCAGATAGGGCAGCAGCAAGGGAATGGCCGCGCCCAGAGCGACCAGCAGAAGCGCCGTCAGCGTGTGCTCCAGCGATTGGCTGAAATCATGCAACCGCTCGTGGAAACGGTGGCCCGATTCCTGCCGCCTCAGCACCAGACCGGCAACAAAGGCCGCAATGAAGCCATATCCTTCGAACAATTCGGTGATGCCATAGGTGAAAATCACTCCGGCGAAGGCCACCACTCCGGATTGGGTCACCGCCAGCGCATTGCTGCTCGGCCATTTGAACAGGATCCGGCCCAGCAACACGCCGCAGGCTGCGCCCGCCACTGCACCGACCGAGATCCTGTAAAGCACATCGAGGAGTGCCCACTCCACCAGCACTTCCGCGGTTAGCGCGCCTGCCGCGGCAACGGCAATGCCAAGATGGACAAAGGGAAACGCCAGACCGTCGTTCAAGCCGGCTTCGGTGGTAAGTGCATAGCGAACCGGATGCTCGCCCCCTTCCAGCGGCGGCCCCACCTGCACATCGCCGGCCAGCACCGGGTCCGTCGGCGAAAGGATAGCGCCCAGCAACAGTCCACCGGCCAGGGTCATTCCCGCAACCTGCCACCCGACAATGGCCAGCGCCACGATGGTCAGCGGCATTGCCAAGACCAGCAGCCTGATCGTCGGACGCCAGAGATCATGCCCGATCAGACGGTCGATCCTCAGGCCGGTACCGA
>NZ_JAXMJI010000087.1:0-4044 GCF_034376665.1 Allopontixanthobacter sp.
TTTGGCTGCATCATTCCAGCGCAATATCCGGCGCATCTTCCTGCTTCATGCCGACCACGTGGTACCCCGCATCGACATGATGCACCTCTCCTGTCACGCCTGACGAAAGGCCGGACAGGAAATACACCCCTGCACCGCCGACGTCGTCGATCGTGACATTGCGGCGCAGGGGGGCGTTGAGTTCGTTCCATTTTAGGATGTAGCGGAAATCGCCGATTCCGCTGGCGGCCAGGGTCTTGATCGGGCCGGCGGAGATCGCGTTGACCCTGATGTTCGCCGGACCCAGATCGTTGGCGAGATATTTGACGCTAGTTTCCAGCGCGGCCTTGGCGACGCCCATGACGTTGTAATGCGGGATGACCTTTTCCGCGCCGTAATAGGTCAGCGTCAGGATCGATCCGCCGCCTTGCCCGTCTTCGGTCATCGGCGGCATCATCTTCGCGGCGCGCTGCGCTACGGCGACCAGGCTGTACGCGGAGATGTTCATCGTCATCAGGAAGTTTTCGAGGCTGGTATCGACATATTTGCCGCGCAGCTCGTTCTTGTCGGAAAAACCGATCGCGTGGACCACGAAATCGATAGTCTCCCACCGGCTTTTCAATGTCTCGAAGGCGGCGTCGAGCATCGCCATGTCCGACACGTCGCATTCGAAGGTGAAATCGGAATCAAGCTGTGCGGCGAGCGGGATGACGCGCTTCGCCAATGCTTCCCCCTGATAGGTGAACGCCAGCTGCGCCCCCTGTTCGCGCAATTGCTTCGCAATCCCCCAGGCCAGCGATTTGTCGTTCGCCAGGCCCATGATCAGCCCGCGTTTTCCTGTCATCAGACCGTTCATTGCGTATCGTTCTCCGTTACGGATTGCGGCTGCTCCCCGTTTTGACCCTGTTCCGCCCCGCCTGCCTCGCCGGTTGCTGCCAGCGCGGCGTTCAGTTCTGCGCCCAATACCATGCCCAGCCCGACGAGCCAGAAAAAGAACATCGTGACCATGATCCCGGCCAGGCTGCCATAGGTCATGTCATAGGCGAAGAACGAACGGAGCAGCGGCGGCAGGGCGGCGGTTACCGCGACCCACCAGAGCGTCACCAGCAGGGTTCCGGGCCATTTGGGATAGCGATGATGGCGATAGGCGGCTGGCGAAAGCGTGTAGAACAGCAGGTAGATGGAGACATAAAGGCCGATGGCGGGAATGATGCGGCTGATCGAAAGTTCGGTCAGCACGTCGCTGAGCCAAGGGGAATAGGTCGCGATCACTTCCTGCGCCGCGCCGATCAGGACCTGCGCGATCAGGGATATGATGAGCAGGCAAATCGCACCGATGATGACGCCGAAGGACAGCAGCCGGTACCGCCAGAACGCGAGCCTTGGCCGGGTTCTGTAGGCCCGTCTGAGGATATCGCGGATTGTTTCGACCAGCCCGGAAACTGTCCATAAGCCTACCGCACCGCCGACCCACAGGAACCATCCCGTCCGCGCGCTGATCACGTCGCGCGCCACCGGACCGATGACCTCTCCGACCACCGGAGGCAGGGCCAGCAGGATCGTGTTGATGGTTGCGGCCCGCTCGCTTTGTTCCCCGACCGCCGAAAATATCGCCGCACCCAGAATGAAGAACGGAAAAATCGACAGGATCGCCAGATACGCCAGATTGCCGGCGTGGATGGTTCCGTCCTCCCAGGTTCCGAGCAGCGTCCGCTTCAGCACCGCCCTGAACCGGGCGCCGGGGGTCATCCTGCGCTTGATCCGGTTTACCTTGGAGGCGCTGCGGACTGCCTCCGGCTGGCCGTGGTCGTCGGCATCTTCCCCGGCTTCGTGCCGTGGGACCGCGTCCTGTTCGGCGGGCATGGACTACACTCCCAGCCTCTTGCGGGGATTGCTTGTGTCGCGCCAGCCATCGAGCCGTTTGGCCAGATCCGCCAATTCCTCCGCATTGTCGCCGGGGAGGCCGATTTCCAGCGTCACCAGCTGGTCGCCGCGGCCACCATTCCTGTTCGAGAATCCCTTGCCCTTGAGGCGGAGGACCTTGCCCGAAGAACTGCCCGGGCTGACGGTCAACATCACGGCCCCGTCCACCGTCGGAACCTTCACCTTGGCGCCATTCACCGCCTCGTCCAGCGTGATCGGCAGTTCGAGGCGGACGTTGTCGCCTTCGCGGCGGAAGAAAGCGTGGGGTTCGACTGCGATGGTCACCAAACCGTCGCCTGCGCCGCCTGGCCCGGCCTGACCCTTGCCCTTCAGCCGCATCTGGGTGCCGTCCTCGACCCCGGCGGGCAGTTTCAGGTCGATCGTCTTGCCGTCCGACAGGGTGATCCGCTGGTCGGCGCGGGTGGCGGCATCGACGAAGGGGACGCGCAGCCGGTACTGGATATCCGCGCCCTTGCTGGGCGGAGGAGGCGGACGCCGTCCCCCCATCCCGGCACCGGCACCCATACCGGAACGGCCGCCGAACAGACCTTCGAAAATATCGCCGAGATCGACGCCTTCCTGCGCAAAACCGCCCATGTCTTCGGGGCGAAAGCCGCCCTGTCCGCCGGGCCGCGTGCCAAAACCGCCATCGCGGAAGCGCGAACCGCCTCCCCCGAAGCCACCCCCCGCGAAGGGGCTGGCCGGATTGCCCTCGGCGTCGATCTCGCCGCGGTCGAAGCGGGCGCGTTTGTCCTTGTCCGACAGCAGGTCGTAAGCCTGGGTGGCCGCCGAAAACCGCTCGGTGGCGTTTGGATTGTCCGTGTTCCGGTCGGGGTGGAGCTCTTTCGCGAGTTTGCGATAAGCGCTCTTGATATCCTTTTCAGTGGCGGAACGGGGGATTCCAAGGGTTGTGTAAGGATCGGCCATGGCGTGTTAGCTAGGTGTATCAGTGCGCCCTTGCAAGCCGCGCGTGTGCGCTGGCGCTTTACCGCAGGGCCTCTGTCGCGGTAGGGCGCTGCCATGACCGATGACCAATCCTTGAGCCAGATTCCTTCCGCCGATCCCTTCGCGCTGTTCGACGAATGGTATGCCGAGGCACGTTTGCGCGAGCCCAACGATTCCAATGCCATGGCGCTGGCGACGGCAACGCCGGGCGGTGCGCCTTCGGTGCGGATGGTGCTGCTCAAAGGCCACGGGCCGGATCTTGGCACCGGCGGGGGTGGCGGCTTCACCTTTTACACCAATGCGCATAGCCGCAAGGGACAGGAAATCCGCGCCAATGCAGAGGCCGCGCTGCTGTTTCACTGGAAATCGCTGCGACGCCAGATCCGCATCGAAGGAGGCTTGCGCGAGGTAGCTCCCGAAGTGGCCGACGCCTATTTCCACAGCCGCTCACGCGATTCGCAGCTCGGTGCGGTAGCATCCGACCAGTCGCGCCCGCTGGACAGCCGGACCATTTTTCTCGAACGGTATGAAGCGGCGCGGGCGCGGTTTGCGGGCGGCGAGGTCGAACGCCCGGCGCACTGGACCGGCTTCACCCTCTGCCCGCGGGCGTTCGAATTCTGGCTCGACCGGCCCAACCGGCTCCACGATCGCCGCCGGTTCGAACGCCGCACTGATGGACCGGGCTGGACCGATATGTTGCTGTACCCGTGACCGACCTTTCGCTCGGCAGCCGGTCCGCTCTGACCCGCAGCGCAGCGATTGCGTCGATGTCGACCGCCGCTGTCCTGGTGGCGCTGAAATTGTGGGCCACGTGGCAGACCGGATCGACCGCGATGCTGGGCAGCCTGGCCGATACTGCGCTCGACCTGGTCGCCAGCGCCGCGACCCTGATTGGCGTCTATATCGCCGCGCAGCCCGCCGATGCGGATCACCGGTTCGGCCACGGCAAGGCCGAATCGCTGTCGGCCATTTTCCAGGTCATGCTGATCGCGCTTTCGGCCTCCGGTATTGCATTCGGAGCCATCCGGCGGATCGTGGAGGGCGGACGGACCGAAGCCGCCCCGGCGGGGATTGCCGTGTCAATGATTGCGATCATCCTGACGATTGGGCTGCTCGCATGGCAGCGCCACGTCATCCGCAAGACAGGATCGGTGGCGATTTCGGCCGATCATGTCCATTACCAGTCAGACCTGCTGC
>NZ_JAXMJI010000088.1:0-36803 GCF_034376665.1 Allopontixanthobacter sp.
CCCGGGATCCCTGCCGCCGTGTCCGGGATCGATCACCAGCAGCGGGCGGCTGATGTCGTCTGGTCCGTAAACCTGCGGCAGATCGACCGGCTTTCCCGCTTCCGGCAAGGCGATCCGCAACACGTAATCCGGGGCCGGCGACGAAACGGGAATGGCACGCCCCATCGCATACAGACCGCCAACCAGCAAAACCGGCACCAGGAATAACAGCCATATGATTACGCGACGTGCCATTGCGCTGCGCTGTTACGATGGAGCCATGTTGCTTGGCAACCAATTGGCACGATTGGCCCAGAGGAACGCAACTTCAAAGATTAGGCGCGCAATATGGTTGCTCATCGAATTGGGCAGTGCTAGCTGCGTCTTACCGGATATTTGGTCATCCAAGCCAGCGACTGCGCCTCAGGTGCATTATAGGGCGAAGGGGCACCCGGAAACGGCAGCGGGCCAATTGTCCAATGCCTCCACAGGTTGATGCATAGATGAGAAGCCTACCCCCAATCCCGACAGAACAGCCTCTGTGCTGCGTCGGGTCTTGGGCAGGACAGGCGGCGCAGCAAACGCGCATTCCCACATTTGCAGACACATCACCCCGTTCCGCAGCGATACTTCGCTCGGGTCGGTTACTTATCGCCGCTCGTCCCGCCGGGGCCAGCGGTATTCACACAATAACGCGTATCCCTCTGGCTCGGATGATCCTCGATCATGCCCCGCCCGGACGCGTCTGGAGAAATATCAATGGCAACGCGCATGCTAATCGATGCGCGCCACTCGGAAGAAACCCGGGTGGCGGTCCTCAAAGGCAACCGGATTGAAGAATTCGATTTCGAATCCGCTGAACACAAGCAGATCAAAGGCAATATCTATCTTGCCAAGGTAACAAGGGTCGAACCTTCGCTGCAGGCGGCGTTCGTCGAATTCGGCGGCAACCGGCACGGCTTCCTGGCGTTCAGCGAAATCCACCCGGATTACTACCAGATCCCCAAAGAAGACCGCGAGGCGCTGCTGGCCGAAGAAGCCGAAGCCGCCGAGGAAGAGGCCGCCCTGCGGGCTGCGGACGAGGAAGAAGGCAATCTGCCCGGCGACGAATATGACGCGGAGGACGAATCGTCCGAAGCGCTGATCGAAGACCTCGCCGAAGACGGACTCGAGGAAATCGACACGTCGGAAAAGGATTCCGTCGCGACCATCGAAGAAGGCCGGCTGGACGGTGACGATGACGACGATTCGGACGAAGGGGACAGCGAGGAAGAAGACGGCGAAGAAAGCGAAGACGACAGCAATCGCCGCGGTGGACGCGGGCGTGGCCGTGCGCGCGGCCAGAAGGGTCGCCGCCAGGGCACCAGCAAGCCGGGCCGTGCCAAGGCAGTCGACGAAGCCCGCGCCAAGCGGATGGCCCTGCGCCGCCGCTACAAGATCCAGGACGTCATTCAGCGCCGCCAGGTGCTGCTGGTCCAGGTCGTCAAGGAAGAACGCGGGAACAAGGGCGCTGCCCTGACCACCTATCTCAGTCTGGCCGGCCGTTACACCGTGCTGATGCCCAACAGCAGCCACGGCGGCGGGATCAGCCGCAAGATTTCCAGCTCGGGTGACCGCAAGCGCCTCAAGGAAATCGTTTCCGACCTCACCCTGCCCAAGAACATGGGCCTGATCGTGCGGACCGCCGGGCTTTCGCGCACCAAGCCGGAAATCAAGCGCGACTTCGATTATCTCGCGCGGGTCTGGGATGAAATCCGCGAGCGCACACTCAGCTCCAGCGCGCCAGCGCTGATCCATTCGGACAGCGACCTGATCAAGCGGGCGATCCGCGACATCTACAACCGCGAGATCGAAGAAGTCGTGGTCGAAGGCGAGCAGGGCTACAAGGCCGCCAAGGAATTCATGAAGCTTCTGATGCCCAGCCACGCGCGGCGGGTTAAGGCTTATTCGGACCCAGTGCCCTTGTTCCAGCGCTACGGCGCGGAAGACCAGCTGCGGGCGATGTACGATCCGGTGGTTCAGCTCAAATCGGGCGGCTACCTGGTAATCAACCCGACCGAGGCGCTGGTGTCGATCGACATCAACTCGGGCCGTTCGACCAAGGAACACGGGATCGAGGCCACCGCAACCGCCACCAATCTCGAAGCCGCGCGGGAAATCGCCCGCCAGCTGCGCCTGCGCGACATGGCCGGCCTGGTGGTGATCGATTTCATCGACATGGAATACAACCAGAACGTCCGCAAGGTCGAGCGCGCCATGAAGGACGCGCTCAAGAATGACCGCGCACGTATCCAGGTTGGCCGCATATCCAGCTTCGGATTGATGGAAATGAGCCGCCAGCGGCTGCGCACCGGTGTGCTCGAAGCCACCACCCGCGACTGTCCGCATTGCGACGGTACCGGTCTGGTCCGCACCGCTTCCAGTGCCGGACTGTCTGCCCTGCGCCTGATCGAGGACGAAGCCGCGAAAGGCCGGGGGACGGTAATCACCCTGTCCGCCAGCACCGAAGCGGCGATCTACATGCTCAACGCCAAGCGCGCCGATCTGACCGAGATCGAACACCGCTACGGCGTGAGCGTGGAAGTGGTCCCCGAAGGCGAGGACGAAGGCGCCAAGATGAGCGTCGCCAGTTCCGGCCCGCGCCCGACAGAAGCACCCAGGTTCGAACCGATTGTCATCGAAGAAGATGACGAGGAAGAGATTTCCGAAGACGATTACGCCGAAGAAGACGACGGTGACGATCGCGGCCGGGACGATCGCGGCCGCAATGATCGCGGTGACCGTAACGATCGCGGTGATCGTGGCCGGGGCCGCGCACAGGCGGACAGCGACACCGACAGTGATGGCAGCGATGAAGATGGCGAAGACCGTCCGCGCCGCCGCCGCCGTGGTGGCCGGGGCCGCAAGCGTGCTGGCGGCGAGAGCCAGGGTCTCGATCAGGGTGAAAGCCGGAACGTCGGTCGCAGCGACAATGACGAGGCGGATACCGATGATCGTCCGCAGCAGGACCAGCCCCGTTTCGCCTCCGACGATGACGGCGAAGAAAAGCCCAAGAAGCGTCGCCGCCGCGGTGGCCGCCGTCGGCGCGGACGCGGCCGGGGCGAAGGTGAAGGCGAAAACGGCGCTGAAAACCTGGCAGACGTCTCCGAGCAGATGCAGGACGATATCGCGGTCGTAGTCGGCCCCGAGGGAACACCCGAAACTGCAGAGGCCGCAGCGGACGAAAAGCCGAAGCCGAAACGCCGCTCCCGCGCGAAGAAGGCGGACGAAAGCGCGCCGGAAGCAGGAGCGGATGCAGCCGGAACGGAGGACAAGCCCAAGCCTGCCCGCCGGGCACGAAGCAAAAAGGTTGCCGGCGAAGCGGCCTTGGAACCGGCGGCAGAAGCCCCGGCCTCGGACGAATCGGCGGCCGAAAAGCCCAAGCGTCGTTCACGGGCCAAAAAGGCTGACGTTGCGCCTGCCGAAGGCGAAGCGGAGGCCGCGGCTGAAGTCAAACCAACGCCCAAGGCAGCGCCGAGAAGCCGCGCCAAGCCTGCGGTGCAGCCCGAACAGGCAGACACTTCGAAAGCCGCAGCACCCAAGACAGCGGCGAAATCCGCCGACCCCGCCCCTGCCGAGGAAGGCGAAGCCTCCGGCCCGCGCAAGAGCGGCTGGTGGCAGCGCACCTTCGGGTAAGCACCGCCGCATCTGACCAAAAAAGGCCCCCTGTCCATTTCGGACCGGGGGCCTTTTTCATGCACCAGTTAAACCAGGCGGATGGCCTGAACCGAAGTTCGCCACGCCCGCGCGATCCTATTCGGAGGCGGAAGCCTTTGCAGCAGCCTTGATCCGCATACGGCGGTTGCGCTGAATGATGTTCAGCGCCTCCACCCCGACCGAGAAGCCCATCGCGGCGTAGATGTAACCCTTGGGCACGTGGAAGCCGAAGCCGTCCGCAATCAGCACCAGGCCGATCATCACCAGGAATGCCAGCGCCAGCATGACCAGCGTGGGGTTCTTCTCGATGAATTTCGCCAACGGATCGGCGGCCACCATCATCACGCCAACCGTGATCACTACCGCCGCAACCATGATCGGCACATGGTCCGTCATGCCGACAGCGGTCAGGATCGAATCGACCGAAAACACGATGTCGATGGCAATGATCTGGGCGATGACCGCGCCGAAGCCGGCAGTCGCGGCGGCGGCGATGCCCGGGGTCTTGTCGAGCAGATCGCCCGACGGATCTTCCGGTTCCATCGAATGATGGATTTCCTTGGTCGCTTTCCACAGCAGGAAGAAGCCGCCCGCCAGCAGGATCAGGTCGCGCCCGGAAAAGGCCGTTTCGAACGTCGCGTCACCATACTGGTTGGGCGCACCCTGCAGTCCCAGATCGAACAGCGGGGTTTGCAGCGTCACAATCCACCCGATCAGCATCAGCAGCCCGATCCGCATGATCAGCGCGAGAGACAGCCCGATCCGCCGCGCCTTCGACTGCTGGTGTTCGGGCAGCTTGTTCGAAAGGATGGCAATGAAGATCAGGTTGTCGACGCCAAGAATGACTTCGAGGGCAATGAGGGTGAGGAGCGCGAGCCAGGCCGCCGGGTCGCTCAGTAAGGCCAGAATATCCATGACCGCCTAATGCCGAACCCAAAACCAAAGAACAAGCGCCTGATTGCGCGGCGCTCTTCCCAAATGCTTCATGAATTGCCATCATGCCGCGCGACGAGAGGAATTGCCATGTCCGAGATTTTCCGCACGCCCGACGATTGCTTCGCCGACCTCCCAGACTATCCATTTGCGCCGCATTACTACGAACTGCGCGAAGGATTGCGTATTCACTATGTCGACGAGGGGCCGCGGGATGCGACGCCAGTGCTGATGATGCACGGCGAACCCAGCTGGAGCTATCTCTACCGCAAGATGATCGGTCCGGTGGTCGATGCCGGATACCGCGTGATCGCGCCGGATCTGATCGGTTTCGGCAAATCGGACAAGCCGACCGACAAATCGGTGTTTACCTACGCCGGTCATGTCGCCTGGATGCAGGAATGGTTCGAGGCGCTGGCGCTGGATAAGGTGATGCTCGCCTGCCAGGATTGGGGATCGCTGATCGGGCTGCGGCTGGTGACTGCGATGCCGGAGAAATTTTCGGGCGTGGTGCTGTCCAATGGCGGCCTTCCCGCTGGCCAGGATCCGCCCAAGGCCTTCTCCGCGTGGCGCACATTTGCCAAGGTCAGCCCGGTGTTCCCGATTGGCGGACTGCTGCAGAAAGCCACCAAGACCGAGCTGAGCGATGCCGAAGTCGCCGCCTATGATGCACCCTTCCCCACGCGCGCCAGCAAGGCCGCTGCACGGGTGTTTCCCGCCCTTGTTCCGCTAGGGCCAAATGTGGCGGTGCCCGATCAACTTGCAGCGTGGGAAATACTCGAAAGGTTCGAGAAGCCCTTCACCTGCTGTTTCAGCGACGGAGATCCGATCACCAAGGGCGGCGATGCGCCGTTCAAGGAGCGCGTTCCCGGCGCCAAGCACACGCTCCACCGGACGCTGAAAGGCGGGCACTTCATTCAGGAAGACGATCCGGAAGGATTTGTCGGAGCAATTCTGGATACGGCCAGACTGGCAGGCGTCTGATCGCGGACGGATGCGAAGTTATGCTCCGTTTACATGAAGTTTTGCTGCTTTCCTGAGAAAGTCTCGCGGTTGTCGCATGAATTCGCTATTAGCGACCTACTGAGGTGCGAATCCACGCGAGGTCAAGAAATTGACGGACCTATTGGCTCCCTTGAAGATCACGAATGCCGCAAAGGAACGTCTGCGCATCATGTTCATCGCCAAGCACGCCCTGGGCGATGGTTCGATGCACCGCGAAGACGGAAATCATGCAGTCTACCACCACGAAATGCGGTCCATTCTGGAAGGACTGGGCCTGAACCTGACGGTGGCGAACAGTTTCGAAGCCCTGTTTGAAAAGCCGGATGTGGATTTCGTGTTCACACTGCTCAACCGTGCGGGGTTTTTCAATTCGGAGATGCTCGGACCGCTGCTGTGCACCCGTCATGGCATTCCGTTTCTGGGTGCAAGTCCGATCCTTCGGGGCCTCGGCGATGACAAGCATCTGACCAAACGCGCCGCTGCCGCTGCGGGAGTGCCCACAGCGCCCTGGGCGATCTACCGCCGCGGTGCTCCGGTTGACGAAGCGAAGTGCCCACGGGCGGACCGCTATGTCATCAAGCCCAATGCTTCCTCGGCCAGCTGGGGCGTCCGCGATGCCAGCGACTGGACCGGCGTGCGCACCGCAATCGAGGAAATCCACGAGGAAAGACATGACGCCATCGTCGAACCCTTCCTGACCGGAAGCGATGCCGAGGTACCGGTCCTGACAATCGGTGATCCGGTCTTGCTGCCGATGTTCATTTTCCGGCAGGCCGATCCCGATCATTTGCGCACCTATGCCGAAAAGCGCGAATTGAGGCAGCAGAGGCAGCATTATTCGCTCGACCGGCTTACCGATCCGGTAATGTCGCAGCAGATCGCAGGCTTCACCCGGAAACTGTGGGACGAATTCCGACCCTTCGATTATGGCCGCTTCGAATTCCGCGTCAACGAAGATACCGGAGTGGTCCACTTCCTCGAGGTAAACCTCAACTGCAATCTGTGGTCGCAAAAGGTCTTCGGGAAAGCCGCAGCCATGGCCGGGTGGACGCAGTCGGAGCTGATCGAAACGATACTGGCCGAAAGCCTGCGCCGTCAGGGCCTGATGGGTTAATCGGGAACCCGGGCTCCTGCCCAGTCGAACACGCCGCCGCTATCCTCCGGCTGCAGCCTCTCCAGCACACCCAGCAGGCTTTCCGCCGAACGCTGCGGGGTGAACAATTGTTTGTCCGGCACATTCCCCTGGAATGGCTGCGACAAGGCGGTGTCGACCGTGCCCGGATGCAGCCCGGCAATCACGGCAAGCTTATGCGTGCGGGCCAGTTCGATGGCAAAATTCTTCAACAGCATATTGAGCGCCGCCTTGGAAGCGCGGTAGGAATGCCACCCGCCCATCCGGTTGTCGCCAATCGACCCGACCCGCGCCGACAGCGCAGCGAACACGGAGCGCCGGTCCCGTGCAAACAGCGGCAACAGGTGCTTGGCGATAATCGCCGGACCGATGGTGTTGGCCCGCAGAACCTGCAGCATCGCGGCGGGATCGAGCATTCGGTATGTCCGCTCCGGACCGGTACCATCGGCCAACGTCAGAGTACCGGTTGCGACGATCACGAGGTCGGGCGGGGCGTTCGCCATCATCCCGGCAGCCGCGGCGATGGAGGATTCCTCCACCAGATCGAAGGTGAAGGGTATCACCGACGCGCCGCCCGGCACATGGCCGCTCCGCGATCCGGCGTATATCCGCTCCACTCCGCGGTCTGCCAGCGCGAGGGTCAGTGCCGCACCGATGCCTCCGCTGGCACCGAAGATGGCTGCACATTTGGGGAAGTCTGCCTGACCGGTCATGCCTTCTCCTGTCACTGGTCCCAAGGCAATGTCCACTCCAATCCATTACAACCGCCCGGTGCCAAATCTGCATCAGCAGTTCGAGAAAACTCTATCCGCCAACCCTGTTGCGCGCTCTTGCCCTTGGCGCAATTGGCGCTAGATAGGCCTACACGTCTGGGCTCGCAGTACAGAAAGCATCCGAATGGCCACCTTCACCCTTCCGAAGAACTCGAAGATCACCGGCAAGGGGCGGTCGCATCCGGCGAATGGTGCGAAGAATGTGCAGAAATTCAAGATCTACCGCTACGATCCCGATACCGGTGAAAACCCGCGCTACGACATTTTCGAAATCGACCTCGACGATTGCGGGCCGATGGTGCTGGACGCGCTGATCAAGATAAAGAACGAGATCGACCCGACGCTGACCTTCCGCCGAAGCTGCCGCGAGGGGATCTGCGGGTCCTGCTCGATGAACATGAACGGCAAGAACGGCCTCGCCTGCACCACCGCAATGAGCGATCTGAAGGGCGAAATCCGGATCACTCCGCTGCCGCATATGGAAGTGATCAAGGACCTGGTGCCCGATTTCACCCATTTCTACGCCCAATATGCCTCCATCCGGCCCTGGCTGCAGACGGTCAGCACCACCCCATCGGGCAAGGAACGCCTGCAGACCCCCCAGCAGCGCGAGCAATTGGACGGATTGTACGAATGCATTCTGTGCGCCTGTTGTTCGACCGCCTGCCCGTCATACTGGTGGAATTCGGACAAGTTCCTCGGTCCCGCGATCCTGCTCCAGGCTTACCGCTGGCTGGCCGATAGCCGCGACGAAATGACCGGTGAACGGCTGGACGATCTGGAAGACCCCTTCCGCCTGTACCGTTGCCACACGATCATGAACTGCGCCAATGTCTGCCCCAAAGGCCTCAGCCCGGCCAAGGCGATTGCCGAAACCAGGAAAATGATGGCCGAACGGCACATCTGATCCGTGGCCGGCAGTGACGTAAGCGAAAATCCCGGGTTTTTCGTCTATCGCGAAGATCCGGATATGCCCGGCTGGTTCACCTGGGACCTGGTCGACGATACCCGCTTCAACGGTGCGGTAATGGGCCGGATGTGGACCCGGCGAGAAGCGGGTCCGGCGGGTCAGCAGTGTCGCTTGCGGATGATTCCCGAGCGCAAGCACACCAATTTGCAGGAAATGATCCACGGCGCGGTCACGCTGTCGCTGATCGACATTTCGCTGTTTGCGGCCTTGCGCACCTTGGGCGATGGCAACGCCGAAATGGCAGTCACGCTGGAGCTTTCGACCCAGTTTGTCGGTGCGGGCAAGGTCGACCGGCCTTTGGATTCGGTGGTCGAACTGGTCCGCGAGACGGGCCGCCTGATGTTCCTGCGCGGGATGGTGGTTCAGGAAGACCACACGGTTGCGTCCTTCTCCGGCATTATCCGCAAGGCTTCGGGTAAGTGACACTGCGCCGATGAGTGTTACGATGTCCCGGTATGACGAACTGGTCGCTGCGGGCGAGTTGCGGCCCGACCCGCAGCAGCGGGCGGCCGCCCGCAAACTGGCCGCGCTGCGCGAACAACTTGTGGCCCAATCCCGGCAGGGCTTCGTTTCCCGCCTGTTCGGCAAGCGCGAACCGCCGCGCGGCGTCTATCTGTGGGGCGGCGTCGGGCGCGGCAAGTCGATGCTGATGGATCTGTTTCACGGCGCGCTGGCCATCGAAGACAAGCGCCGGGTCCATTTCCACGCCTTCATGCTCGAAGTGCACGCCCGGCTGCACAAGGAACGCCAGAACGAAAGCGGCGATCCGATCATCCCGGTCGCCGCTCGCATCGCGGAGGGCGTGCGCTGCCTCGCCTTCGACGAGATGGTGGTGAACAACAGCGCCGACGCGATGATCATGAGCCGGCTGTTCCGCGCACTCATCGTCGATCACGGTGTCACCATCGTCGCCACGTCCAACCGTCCGCCGCGGGACCTCTACAAGGACGGGCTGAACCGCGAACATTTCCTGCCATTCATCGCGCTGATCGAGGAACGCCTCGAGGTCGTGGAATTGAACGGCCCCACCGATTACCGATTGGAACGTCTGGGCGGGATCGACAATTGGCACACCCCCATCGGCGATCAGGCAACGGCGCAACTGCGCGAGGTGTTCTTCCGCCTGACCGACTACAGTCCGGACGATGCCGCAAACGTCCCTTCGGGCGAGTTGGACTTGGGCGGCGGACGCAGCCTTTATGTGCCGAAATCCCTCAAGGGCGTTGCAGTGTTCAGCTTCAAGCGGCTTTGCCGCGAAGCGCGCGGGGCGGCGGATTACCTCGCTATCGCGCAGTGCTATCACACGGTCCTCATTGTCGGTATTCCGGTGATGGGCCCGGAAGACCGCAACGAAGCTGCACGTTTCGTTACGCTGATCGACGCGCTTTACGAATACCGGGTCAAGCTGTTCGCATCCGCCGCCGCCGAACCAGACCAGCTATATCATGCAGGAGACGGCAGCTTCGAATTCGAACGAACCGCCAGTCGGCTGATGGAAATGCAGAGCGCCGAATACATGGCTCTGGGCCATGGCAGCGCGGGTTGAAATCCCTGGCGGCGCTCACGAAATAAAGCACATTCCAGCGGCAACACCCCGCTGAAGAGGACAATACCATGATCGATATCAGGCCTTTTGCTTCCCTCGGAGCAGCCGACCACGGCTGGTTGAACGCACGGCATCACTTCAGCTTTTCATCCTATCACAATCCGGACCGGCTGAGCTGGGGGCAGATCCGCGTCTGGAACGACGATACGATTGCACCCCAAAGCGGCTTTCCGCCCCACCCGCACAGCAATATGGAGATCGTCACCTTCGTGCGCACAGGCGCGATCACGCATAAGGATTCGCTCGGCAACATGGGCCGAACCGCTGCGGGCGACGTTCAGGTGATGAGCGCAGGCAGCGGAATCACCCACGCGGAATACAATGTGGAGGATGAAGCAACCACGCTGTTCCAGATCTGGATCATCCCCGATCAGGCAGGCGGAGCGCCCTCGTGGGGCCAGCGCGAATTTCCACGCGGGACCCGCGCCGGACAGTGGGAAGTGCTCGCCAGCGGCAATGCCGAACAGGACGGTGCGCTGCCGATCCGGGCCGATGCGAAGGTCGTCGCCGCAACTTTGGCAGCCGGGGCAAGCGCGACTTACACCGCCGATCCTGCGCGGCACCAATATCTCGTGGCGCCCACCGGCCGGATCAAGGTCAACGGGATCGAAGCCCAACCACGCGATGGTGTCGCGATCACCGGAGAGACGGACATCACTGTCGAGGCGATCGACGATGCCGAACTGGTGATGGTGGACGCCCGCTAGGGCGCGCCTGAAATGTGATGGCCGGGCAGGAGTGGGTCAGGCAGCGTCGGCGAGACGTTGCTGCGCCGAAGCCAGCCTGGTCATCACCTTCAAATCCTGTTCGCGCAATTGCAGCGCGGCATCGGCCCACAGCTCGGTAATCCGGTTAAGTTCGGACAGCTCCAGTTTCCACACTGCTTTAGTGGCCCGCCGCGAATTGACCAGCCCGGCATGGCGCCGGTCAGACCGCTTGATGAATTCGCGGGTCGCATCCAGTCCCTGCCCATTCTCGGCCAGCTGATGGACGATGCCGAAATCGTACATTTCCTCCGCGCTGTAGGTCTGGTTCGACATGATGAGCCGGTCCGCCATCGCGCTACCCAGTTTGCGCGTGAGCAGGGCGTGCGCGCCCATCCCGGGGAACAGGCCGAACATCACTTCGGGCAGCCCGAACGTCGCGCCGCGTTCGGCGATGATGTAATCGAACGACAGAAGGGCTTCGAAACCGCCGCCCAGCGCCGCGCCTTCAACCAATCCAATGGTCAGCATCGGAATGTCAAGCGTATGGATGTTGCGGTGGAGGATAGCGCAGCAGCGATGGCCGTAATGCACCAGCGCCGCCCGGTCCTGCTTTGCAATCAGGCGGTGGAACAGCGTCAGGTCGCCGCCGAAGCAGAATACGCCGGGCGCGCGGCTGCCTAGCACCAGATAACGCAGCGGGATCTTTCCCGTGCCGAAATCCGCCGAAATCAGCCTCTGCCAACTCTCGAAGTCGCCCAACATGGTCGGCGTGAAGCTGGGCCGACCGGCGGGCCGCATATAGCTCCACAAGGTCCGGGAATCGCTGTCGTAAAACACGTCGAGTTCATCCAGCGACAGCAGTTCTTCGGAAATTCCGGCATGAAGGGAGCTTTCCGCAACGAGATCTTCCTCGTCGCTGCCGAAGCGCATTACCGAGTTCGCGCTGCTGTCCATTGCTGCCAGATCCCCCTGAAACGCGGTGCCTAACCATTCCGCTGCGACGCCTCTGCCCGAACAATTTCGTGGCCATTTTTTCTGTTGGCAGGAATCTAGGCCGCTAAATGCTTGCTTGGCAACCAATTAATTGTGCGCTGATTCGATCGTTTGTGCCGGATCAGGGCACTGTCATGTCGGCATTTGGTCTGCCGCCGCAAGCCTGCGGGGTGGTCAAGCGGATAAACCAAGATTTTCCACCGTCCGATCCAGCATCAGCAATTGCCACAATAATCGCGCATGGTCGCTGCGACCGGAAATGTGTTCTTCCGCCAGGGTCGATATGCGCTTCGAATCGAACCAGCCGGTTCGCGCCAGCGCCGCGCCCGATCCGATAGCGCGGGCACTTTCGGCGAGCGGACCGCGCAGCCACTGCGCGAGCGGGGTCACGAAGCCCTGCTTCTGGCGGTAGAGGATCTCGCGCGGAAGATGGCGTTCCATGGTGCGTTTGAGCAGCCATTTGCCCTGCCCGGCCCGGATGCGTTCGCGGTGCGGCAATTGGGCGGCGAACTCGACCAGCCGGTGATCGAGCAGCGGCTCGCGCACTTCCAGGCCCACCGCCATGCTGGTCCGGTCAACCTTGGTCAGAATATCGCCGGGCAGCCAGAATTTGAGGTCCGCATATTGTGCCCGGTCGAGCCCGGAACGCGCCGGGGCATCGCGCATCAGCCGGATCAGCGGGTGTTCCGCCCGGTACTCGCCGCGGATTTTCAGGAATGCGTCCGAAAACAGCGTCTGGCGCAGTTCCGGCGGGACAACCGACAGGCTGCGGGCATAGCCCTCCTCCCCGCTCGCCGCGAGCGACAGCAAGGTGGATTTCGCGCGCAGCGGGCGCGGTGCCCAATCGGCCTTGGGCCAGGCCGATCCAAGCGCGCCAAACACCGGCCCGCGCAGGAACGCCGGCAGCACCGCCCGAGCCTGTTCTTCCCGCGCGTGGAAGATGTGGCGGCGGTATCCCGCAAACGCTTCGTCCGCGCCGTCCCCCGACAAGGCAACGGTGACATTCTCCCGCGCCAGTTCGCACACCCGCAGCGTCGGCAGAGCGGAGGCATCGGCGAAGGGTTCGTCGAAGATGCCCGCGATGCGGTCGATTGCACCGAAATCGTCGGGATCGACCATCCGGCTGCGGTGATCGGTACCGAACAGGTTCGCCACCTGCTGCGCGTGTGCGGTTTCGTCCAGCGCGGCGACATCGAAGCCGATGGAGCAGGTTCGCACCGGTTCGCGGCTCGCCTCTGCCATCAGGGCGACGACGCTGGAGCTGTCC
This sequence comes from Allopontixanthobacter sp., assembly GCF_034376665.1. Taxonomy (NCBI): domain Bacteria; kingdom Pseudomonadati; phylum Pseudomonadota; class Alphaproteobacteria; order Sphingomonadales; family Erythrobacteraceae; genus Allopontixanthobacter; species Allopontixanthobacter sp. Next base: position 13,062 of record NZ_JAXMJI010000088.1, read on the forward strand.
ACCCCGCCCGACAGGAACGCGCCCAGCGGCACGTCGGCAATCATCCGGGATGTCACGCCCGCCCGCATGTGATGCAGCAATTCGGCGGACAAATCGGCGGTCGTCCCCTTGCGCCGCTCGGCAAAGCTGATGTCCCACCATTGCACCGGGCCGCTCGGCGCAGCGCCATGTTTAAGCAGGCGGTAATGGCCGGCCGGCAGCTTTTCCACGCCCCGCAGGAACGACCGGTGATCGGGAACATACCCCCACGCGAGGTAATCCTCCACCGCCAGCGGATCGGCCTCCCGCCGGAGCAAGGGATGCGCCAGCAGGCCCTTGAGCTCGGAGGCGAAGGCAATGCTGCCATCGCTCAGCCGCGCGGTGAACAGCGGCTTCACCCCCAATCGGTCACGGGCCAGGAACAGCTCCCGCGTTTCCCGGTCGTAAAGAGCGAAGGTGAACATTCCGTGCAGCCGGTCGAGGCATTTGACGCCCCATTTCTGCCAGGCTGCCAGGATCACTTCGGTATCGCCTTCGGTGTTGAACTGCGCGCCCATCGCGGCAAGTTCTCTCCGCAATTCGCCGAAATTGTATATCTCGCCGTTGAACACGATCACCGCCCGGCCATCGGCGGAATGCATCGGTTGGGGAGAACCTTCCAGGTCAATGATCGACAGGCGGCGATGGCCGAGACCGACCCCCGGTGCGGCCCACACCCCTGAACCATCGGGGCCGCGGTGGACCAGCGCCTCGCACATCCGCTCCACCCGCGCGGGATCGACCGGCTTAGGCGTTTCAAGATGGAAAATACCGGCAATTCCGCACATGGGCGCGCTCTAACGAAGTCCGGCGATACGGTCCATCCATTCGCCTTCATCGCCCATATCCCTGCGGAACGCGGCGATGGATTGCGCAGCCTCCTGATCCTCTGCTTGTTCGGCGGACAGGATTGCCAGAATGGTCGGTTCGCGGCGGAGCAGCAGGCGGTTTGCCATCGTCGCCAGCTTCAGGCGTGCGTTGCTGCCGGTGGTGAGATCGCCGGTCCGGTACGATGTCTCGGCCAGCCGTTTGACCCGTCCGTATGCCAGCAGATAATCCGCGCGCACCTCGGCGGTGCCCTGTCCGGGTGCGAGCCAGCGCCACGGGGTATCCGGTCTCAGAGCGCCTTCGCCGGATGCGCTGGCCTCGCGGCCGTCATCCTGCAGTGCATAGACCGCAAGGAACACGTCGACTTCCTGCCCTGCGCCATTCCGGTAACGGCCGAGCAACCGATGTTGCGCCCCGCTGGCGCGCGGCTCCCACGCGGCGGCGGGCGTGTAATCGACCCGGTCCCAACCGGGCACTTCGGGCAGGGCAATTCGTTCGGGCAGGCGCGCCTCCCCGCCCGCTGCCAGCGCCGCCCATGCAGCGAACAGCAGGCCGAGCCCCAGAACGCCGCCGAGCGCGCCTGTGCCGTGCATCGTGAGCCTCGACAGCCCCGTCAATAGCGGCGAGCGAACGATGGCGGCTACATCCGGTCCCACAAGGTCCGGCGAGCGATCGAACCAGCGCCATGCCGCCGCCAGCAGCATCAGCACCACCAGCGCGAAGAAAATCCAGCCGTAAAAGATATGATCGAAGCCTGCGGCGAATTCGATGCCCTGGCTCTGCGCAATATAGATCGTGCCCCACGCCCGTACCGCGTTGGCGAGGATCGGGAGAGCAATTGCTGCAGCCATGAAGACCGCGCGCCGTTTCCAGCTAAGGAAGCAGGTGTGCATCACCAGCACCCCCAGCGCGACCATCGCGACCAGGAATTTGACCCCGGAACATGCCTCCGCCACCTCGAACAGGCCCGCAGGGGTATCGATGAAGACACCGTCGATCACGGCGGGAATTCCGCTCCACTGCGTCAGCTCGATCACCAGCCGGGCGGTGATCATCTGCAAACCCGGGACCAGCTCATCCCCGAACGGCACCAGAAACAGCATGAAACAGAGCGGAAACAGCAGCGCGGCGGTTGCACGCGGGCCGAGGAGCGCGGCAACACCCGCGGGCAGCATCGCTACCGCGCCCAGCTGGCTCGCCGTATTGACCCCGGCGATGGTACCTAGCAGCCACAGGAACATGGCGCCGCCGAGCGCAATCAGGCCCGGCCACCATGGCGAAGGCGTAAGCTGCGCCAGCGCTCCGCGCCGGGTCCAGCCCAGCCAGCCGATGATCAAGGGCACGAACAGGACGTGGCTGTAGGTGGAGATGTTCCACCACTTTTCCGCCATCGTCAGCCAGTCGCGATAAGCGAGGCCCAGCAGCCCCGCCCAGGCCAGCACCAGATGGACCAGCGGAACGCGCCAGGATGCCGGAACACGGTCCCACTGCATGGCCAGCAGCCCGCGCGGGAGAGTATTTTCAGGCGACATCACGATACTGCGCGGCGTCTGGCCGCGGCCCCGGTTTGCCGATGATCGGCCCGAGATGAGCGAGAGTGGCGGCCCAACTCTGGTGCTCGGTCACATAGCGCCGGGCCGCTGCCGCCATCTTTGCTGTTTCGGCGGCGTCATCCAGCAGCGCCAATGCGCGGGCGACCAAGGCATCATCGGTGTCTGCAATAGCGAAATGGTGGCCGTCTTCTGCATCAATACCCACGGCAGCTTCGGAGGTGAGCAACACGGGCCGGGCCATCGCCATCGCCTCGAGGACCTTGTTCTGCACCCCACGAGCGATTTCCAGTGGTGCGATCACGATGTCGGCGGCGCTCAGGAATGGCCGCACATCGGGCACTTCGCCCCAGACGCGCACTCCGCCCTGCCCGTCCTGCGCCATCAATCGCGGGCCAGGCGCGCGGCCCACAACATGGAATTGCGCGCCGGGATGGATCTTACGAATTGGCGGCAGCAACCGGCTGATCATTCGCTGGGCAGCAGCGACATTGGGCGCATAATCCATCTGGCCGGTGAAGACAAAATGCGGCCCCGGGGTGTTTTCCAGATCGGGATGCGGGCGGGCAGATTGCGGATCGAAGAACCCGGCGTCGATACCGTTGCCCAGGGCGATCACTTTGTCCGCGGAACCGGCCGGTATCCGTGACCGGAACAGCGCCGCCTCTGCCGTACTGACCAGCAGGGTCCGGTCTGCGCGCTGCGCCAACCTTGCTTCCTCCGTTGCCAGCAAGACGCCTTCGCGCGCGTCGATCCAGCGGCGCGGGAGCCTGCCCGATGCAGCATAGGCTTCGAACTTCGCGGAATCGACATCGCACAGATCCACCACCACGCGGCCGGCGAAATCAGCCGGAACATACTGGCCCATCTGGCCGGAAAAAACGAAGATCGTATCGATCGGGTTCGCCGCCAGCGCGTACCGAACCCAAGCGCGCATATCCGGATGATCAAACGCGGTCAGGCTGACCGGCTTGTGGAAGGCAAGCGCCTCGAAACCCGCTCTCGCCATGCTTTTTCTGCGGCGGATCAGGCAATGGCTGGCGGATATTTCGGCGAGCAGGGGCTCATGGGCCAGATCGCTGTCCGTATCGGCAAAACAGCCCACGTGAACCGGCGCGATATCGGCCAGAGCTTTCAGCAGATGATGCGAGCGGATCTTGTCGCCCCGGTCGGGCGGGAACGGGATACGGTGCGCCAGGAAAAGGATCTCGCCCATCAACCAAGCCCCTTGGCGATCAGCGGCCCCAGCCGGTTGGCAATCGGCAGCGGCAACCGCTTCCACAGGTCGATACTGGCGGAATAGCTTTCGCTGGTCGGATCGATATTGCGCTTCTTCGCTCCCGGCGCGGCCCAGCTGGCATAGGCCAAGGGCTGCGGGTCGAAGCCCCAGTTCTTCTTGTAATGATACGGCCCACTGCCGGTTTTGGAACGCCCGAAGTCGAACCGCGTACAGCCGCGCTTCCGGGCATGGCGCATCAATTCGAAATACATCACCTCATTGGCGCGCAGATGCCGCGCAGCAAAAGTTCCGCCGCCCCAGTAAGGCATCACGGCCCCGCCGTGATACAGCGACAGCACGCTCGCCACCGGCACGCCGTCATGCCGCACGGTGAGGATATCGGCTTCGTCCCCGAAGGCATCGAGAACCGCGTCGAACAGCAAGCGCGGGAATACCGGCGTTCCCAGATTGCGTACGCTTTGCGCGTAGACAGCGTAATGCGCCGCCCGGTCCGCATCGCTGCGACCGGTTTGCACGGTTAGTTCCAGCTTCAGCCCCTTGCGGATTTCGGCCCGCTGCTTGCGCGGGATCGCCAGCAATTGCGCCTCTTCATCGGCGGCCAGATCGGTCTCGAAGCCGCAATGGCTGCTGGTGATGATGTCCCAATCTTCGGGCAAGGCCCCGCCGCGCAGTTCGACCGTTTGGCAGGAAAGGCGCGCGGCCAGTTCCTCGGCCCGGCGGCACAGGGCCAGACTGGTGCGCGGGCTTCCGGCCAGAACACCGCCGCCGACAGCAAAGCCGCTCGACACCAGGGCGCGCCCGAAAAACGGCGAGTGGACCAGCGTCACCGGCAGCCAGCCGGTGATCCGCCCGGCTTTCTCCGCTACCAGTCCCATCGCCTGCTGGCCGGTGCCGCGCTCCACTGCGCGCAGCCATATCGGACGGTGAAACGGCGTGCCGCCCATGTCCGCGGCAAAAGCTTCAATGCGCGCAAATTCCCCCGGATCATGCAGATCGGCAAGCGCGATAGTCTCGGCAGCCAAGGGGAATGGCGCGTTCACGCGGGCAACCGATCGGCGGCCTCGTCCGTTCCATCCGGACTTTCCGCAAGCACCAGTCCCGGCGCATTGCGAGCCTCGCGGTAGGCCAGCAAATCCATCCGGCCCCAGCTGAATTCATGCACCAGTTCACGCAGTTTGGGCGCCATCCGGTGGAGATTGGTATAATGCCGCAGCCGTGATTTCATCGAGGCGTCGGGCACGCGCGGCTGGTCCGGATCGATCTCCCAAGGGTGGAAATAGAACACCGCCGGGCGTTTCTCTACGCGGTTCACCTGGCGGATCGCCCAGCGCGAAAAGCCATAGGGCAACACGCGGAAAAATCCGCCGCCGCCCGCCGCAAGGCGCTTGCCGCCGAGCATCGCCGTGGTCACCGGAATTTCGACCAGGTCGGACCAAGGCAGCGGCTTGAAGGCGAACCGCGGCGCTTCCCGCCAACCGTAATGGTCGTGCGAAATTGGGGCTACGCTGGAAGAATAGACAAAGCCCTGCTCGGCCAGTTCCATATAGGCCCACGGCGTGCGCCTATCGATCGAGAAGCTGGGCGCGCGGTAGCCGCGGACCGGCGCCCCGCCCTCATCCTCGAGGATTTTACGCGCCAGCGCGAGGTCCTCGCCGAATTCCTTGCGGGTGAAATTGAACACCCGCGCGTGGTCATATCCATGGCTCGCCAGCTCGTGCCCGGCATCCACGATCCGGCGGATCAGCGGCCCGTGCCGCCGCGCGACCCAGCCGAGCGTGAAGAACGTCGCCTTGACCCCCGCTTCCTCGAACAGGTCGAGAATGCGCATGACATTGTCTTCCACCCGCAGCGGCAATCCCTCCCAGGTGCCGCGGTCGATCACATTCTCGAACGCACCGACCTGGAACCAGTCCTCCACATCGACGGACAGTCCGTTGATGATCGGAGCAGCGCTGGGCAATTTGCCAGGGGTGTCTGAAAGGTCGGCCATCCAGGCAGGTTCCTCAGGCGGCTTCGCGCGGCTTTTCGCCGGTTTCGATCCATTCGATCAGCATGGTGAGAACATGGCGCACAGTGCGCTCCTGCTCTTCCAGACGGGCGTGCAATGTCTCGATCCGAGCTGCGAAGCGGGCCTCCATCTCTGCGAGATCCCGGGCAGGTTTGGCGCTATCGCCAGCGCGAGCGAGTTCGACCACCGCCTGCTGCAATTCGGCAATCTGCGCGTCACGCTGGGCCAGCATTTCCGCCAGCTGGGCTGCGGCATCCGCCGGTGCGGCGTGCGCCAACGGTTCCGAAGCACGAGCGGCGTGCTTGACGGGCCCTGGCTCAGGACCGGTCCGATCCGGCGTCGCCTTGTCCACCGCTTCGCCGTGAAAGGCATTGTCGCTCGCCATTTCGGCCAGCACCGACGCCAGCATCGGCTGGTCGAGGACTGTGCTCTGTTCGACCGCGCCAAGCAGTAACAGCCGGGTGACCACCTGGTTCACCCGGCGCGGAATTCCGCCGGTCGCAGCATGGATCCGCGCGAATACCCCCTCTGCGAATTCGGGATTGCCAGCCCAGCCGACACATTCCAGCCGGTGGCGGATATAGGGTTCCACTTCGCCCGGCTCCATCGGCTCGAGATGATGCGAGGCGATCACGCGCTGGCGCAATTGTTCAAGGTCAGGATGCTCGGCCAGCACCTTGCGAAACTCCGGCTGACCCAGCAGCAGCAGTTGCAGGAGCGGGTGCGCGCCCAGCTGGAAGTTGGACAGCATCCGCAATTCTTCGAGCGCTTCGATCGACAGGTTCTGGGATTCGTCCACCACCAGCAGGCAGCGGCGGCCCTCGCGCGCCTCTCCGTGAAGGAACGCCTCGATGGCGCCGAGCGCGGAGGCCTTGTCATGGCCCGCCACATCCAGGCCGAAACTGTTCGCCGCGACATGGACCAGTTCTTCGCCGTCGAGATTGCTGGTGACCACCTGGCCCACCGTCATCCGCTCCGGGTCGATCTTCTGCATCAGATGCGCCACCAGTGTGCTCTTGCCCGCGCCCACTTCGCCGGTGATGACGATGAACCCTTCGCCCTGCGCCATGCCGTAGCCGAGATAGGACAGCGCCTTGCGGTGGGTAATGCTTTCGAAATAGAAACTCGGGTCCGGCGTCAGCTGGAACGGGCGTCCCGTCAGGCCATAGAATTCATCGAACATTCGTCGCTCCCATCAGAAGTCGTAGCGCAGGCCGAGCAGGGCCGAGGCTGCAGTAAAGTCTTGATCCGTTTGCCGGCTGTCGAGGTGATCGAGCGCAAGCGCGGCGCGGGCGGACAATCCGGCCAGCAGCTGCCGCCGATAGGCCGCCGATGCGCCGAGCGCGAGAACGTCGCCCGCATTGCTGAACCCGCTGTCGAGCCAGTTGGCATAGGCATTGGCGGAAAACCCGGCATTGCTGCCGAGCTCGCCGGCCAGATAGAAGGCGACCCAGTAATTCTCGTCCTGCACACTGTTTGCCGCGGCCAGAATGGTCCCCGGTGCGGCAATGAAGCTGCGGCGGTCATACCCCGCGCCGACGCCTGCGGTGGTGCGGCCGAGCTCGACCGAATAACTCGCGGCAATTCCGCGCGAGCGGTAGGTGGCGGAGCGGACCGAGCCAAGCACCCCGGCGAGGCAATTGTTGCCCTGCGTGGTGGCGACGCAGCCGCTCAGATCCCCGGTCACCGCGTTGCGGGTGGCGGCAAACTGGGTCGGCAGATTGGCCAGCGAAGTGTTCAGCTGGCTGCCAAATCCGGAAATCGCATCATAGACCGAAACACTCACCCCGGTGCGGCTGCTCGGTGCCCATGCAAAGGTTCCGTAATAGCTGGTGGAATCGTAACGGCGCCCGACATGGGCCTCCAGCGAGGTGCGCCTGCTGGGTCGCCAGACGACGCCGACATCCCAGATCAGGCCGGATACGTCATACGCCAGCTGGCGCGGCTCGCTGGTGTCGGTCACGATCCTTCCGTCGCTGCCAATGACCGGATCGCCACTCGCATCGAGCAGAGCGTCGCGGCTGGAAATCTCGACATCCTCGTACCCGGCCCCGGCGACTAGGGCGAGGCTGTGGCTGACCGGGACGGTCACATCGGCGCGGATGTAAATATCGCGCAGCCGCTGGTCGAAATTGGAGATATCTTCCTGATTATAGCCGCCGCCGACCCCGAGCCCGACCGGCAGGGGCGCGCCCGGGCGGGTTGCGAGGTGAAAGGCCGCCGCCTGCGACACGCTGTGCCCGAAGACATCGACCGGAATGCCGCCGCCGGTGGTCACGACCGCGTCCGATGCGTCCACTTCGGTGTAGCCGATCCGGTAATTCGCGTTGATCTCGACATCGCCTGCGCTGGTATGGAGATTGGGGCCGGCATAGGCGGAATAGACGGTGCTGGTTGCGCCTTCGCCGGTCACCGCGCCCAGGCTGCTGCCGCCATTCGCGTCGATCCGCGTCCGCGCCGCAAGCGCGCCACCTTCGATGGTCAGCGCACGGGGAACGATCGTGGCATAGCCGCGCGCAACCCCGCTCAGCGTGCCGGAATCGGCGGATGCATCGTCATACCCGATCGTTCGTTCGTAGCGCACCGATACCGAACCGCCATTGCTGCGCCCCGTCACGGATGCATCGACGCCAACGGCAATTTGCGAGAAGGTGACCACGTCGTCTCCGGGCGACAATTCCGCCACCAGGATCTGCGATGCCTCGATGTAGGGGTTGACCTGAACGCCGTATTCGCCGCGCGCCGACCGTTCGCTCCGCGTGCTGCTGTCGCTTCCGTCCCCAAGTCCGGCTTCCTGCGCAAAGGCCGCACCGGACAGGCACAATGCCGCGGCGGCGCACGCTTCGAGGCACCATTGCAGGACTCGTGATCGCACGCGCAGCAGGGTTACGCTCCGTAACCGTAATAGGCGCCGAAGTTCCGGCCGCTGGGGCTGAAATTGGTGGCATTGAGCAGCAGCTTGATATCCGCGCAGGCGGACAGCAGATGGACCGCATCCTCCACTGCGCTCTGGCCTGAACTGTCGGCCCGCACGACCAGCACCGCCTGCCCGACGTGCTTGGCCAATTCCGCCGCCGGCGAAGCGGACAGCGCGGGCGGGCTGTCGAAAATCACGATCCGGTCCGGCGCGCCCACCGTCAGCCGGTCCATCACTTCGGCGGTGCGCGCGCTGCCGAGATATTCGCTGTCATAGGCGGTCTGGCTGCCCGCAGGCAGGACCCACAAGCCGGGAATATCGGTGCCGATCACCAGACTTTCCGGCTTGAGCGACGGATCGGCGAGGCAGTCCATCAGGCCCGGTCCCTTCGGCAAGCCAAGAGTGGACAGGATCGACGGCTTGGCGAAATCGGCATCGACCAGCAACACTTCGCTGTCCCGCTCCGCCGCCATCGCAATCGCCAGATTAGTGGCGCAGAAGGTCTTGCCTTCGCCCGGATGCGGCGAACAGATCAGTATGCGGCGCGATTTGGCGGTGCCGCGTTCGCGCGCGGCGGACAGGATCTGCCGCTTCACGATGCGGAATTCCTCGATCAGCGCGGTCACCGATCCCTCCGGCACGATCATGCCCTGATCGCGCAGGTGCTCGCGGCTGACCGGATGACGAGTCCCCGACAGGCGCACCGATCCGGTCTCCCCGGTGAGGGTGACTTGCGATGGCAGCACCGCGATCGGAGCAGGTGCAGGAGCCGGTTTCGGCACCGGTTCTGGCACAAATTCGGGTGCAGGAGACGGCTGACGCAGACGCGCGTGTTTAAGCGGCGGATCGGCCAGCTTGCGAGGCACCGGGGGTCCCTTGAACGGATCGAGCCCGAAGACTCCGCTAGCCCGTTCGAACAGCGAAGAACTGCCCGTATCGGACGGAGCCTCGGTCGAACCGGGTACGGGGATTTTTCGGTGTTCGGTCATGTCCTGCCCCTCACGCGACCATGCCGCGCTGAACGAATTCCACCACGATCAGGATGATGGTAAGCCCGACCAAACCCGCCGCACCGGCAGCGAATTTGCGCAGTCGCCGCCGCTGCAATTCGCGCGCAGCTTCCGTCAACGAGGTCGAGATCGCCCCCAGGACGGGCAGGCCCAAAGCGCGCTGCAATTTCGCTGTTGTCGCGAAGGTGGAGCGCAGATGGCCGATCACGAACGCCCCGCCGATGCCCGCTCCGATCCCGGCAAACAGCACCCCGATCAGCAGCAGCGGCCGGTTGGGAGCCGCAGGAACGCGCGGAATGGTCGGCGGATCGATCACTTCGAAGCGGAACGAGCTGCGTTCGTTTGCCGCATCGCCGCGCAGTTTCAGCTGTTCGCGGTCCTTCAGCAATTCGTCGTAGCTTTTGCGCAGGACTTCGTAGTCGCGGCTGATCCGGTTTGCTTCTGCTGCCGCGGCAGGCTCGCTCGCCTGACTTGCGGTCAGGGCCGACAATTCGGACTGCAGGGCGGCCTTGCGCGCGACGAGCGACTGGACATTCGCTTCCCGTTCCGCCCGAATAGAAACCATCGAACTGTATGCCGGATTGGGAGTGCCGCCGGAATCCGGGCCTTCACGAGCGGCCTGCCGTTCGAGCAGCCCGATCTGGCGTTTCAGCGCGATGACATCGGGATGGCTGTCGGTCTGACCGCGGGACTGCGCGGAGGCAAGCTGCGACTTGACCTGCGCCAGCGCACCACGGGCTCCCCCAGCCTCCCCCGCCCCCGAAAGGGTGCGCGGTGTGCCCGCCAGCTGCCCGTTGATGGCCGCCAGCGCGCTTTGTGCCGCTGCGAGATCGGCATCGACCCCGCGGCTTTCGCTGAGCAGGTTCTGCAATTTGGCCGACAATGCGTCGCTGCCGCCGATCAGCTCGGGGTTCTGCGCCTCGAACGCCAAACGTTGCTGCTCGGCGGCTTCGAGGTCGCGCTTGCGGGCTTCAAGCTGCTGGTCGAGAAACACGATCGTCTCGGCCACGTCGCCGCGGTCCCCAGCGATGTTCTCCTCGCGGAAAATGTCGATCAGCTTCTGGATGACGTCCTGCGCCAGGGCGGCGTTTTCCGCGTCGGACAAATTGCTGTGGCCGACCTTGGCGGACAGTTCGAACAGGTTGTTTTCCTCGCTCTTGACCGTCACGTTCCTGGTCAGAGTGGCAATCGCATTTTCCATCGCGCGCGGGCTGGTGATACCTTCGCCCAGCCTGGTCGAGCGGACCACTTTCTCCAGATTGACCGAACTCGACAGCGTTTGGCGCACCCTGTTAATGTCGCGCTCGCCGTCGCCCGCAATGCCGATCTGCTCCGAAAACACATTGTCCAGCTGGACATAGATGCGCGCCTGCGATTCGTAGGAATTGGGGATCAGCGCCACCACCAGCCAGCCCAGGATGCACACACCCCAGGCGATGGCGAGCGCCAGCCATTTGCGGTGCCAGACCGAATGGGCTGCGGCTCGGAATTCCTCGAAGACCTCGTTCATGGCTGGTGCCGATCCGTCAGAACATGCTTTCCGGGATGATGATCACATCGCCCGGCATCAGCATCACATTGGCTTCGCTGGCACCTTTCTTGAGCAGGTCGCCCAGCCGGAGTGCGTATTCCTTCTGGCTGCCGGTCTGCTTGTCGAAGCGGATCAGCTTGGCCCGGTTGCCCGCGGCAAATTCGGACAGGCCCCCGACTGCGATCATCGCGTCGAGCACGGTCATGTTCGCCCGGTAGGGGATCGAGGCGGGCTTTTCCGTCGCCCCGACCACGCGGATTTGCTGGCTGAAGGTTCCCGCAAATTTGTTGACCATCACCGATACCAGCGGTTCTTCGATATATTGCGACAGTTGCAGCCGGATATCCTGCGCCAGCATCGACGGGGTCTTGCCCACGGCGGGCATATCGGTCACCAGCGGCGTGGTGATCCGGCCATCGGGGCGGACCTGGATTTTCTCCGCGCCCAGCTCGGGATTGCGCCACACATGGATGGTCAGTTCATCGAGCGGGCCGATGATGTATTCTTCCCCCGGCCCTTCCTGCATCGCCACGAAGGACGCAGGCGGCAACTGCGTCCCGCCGCCAGCGGCACAGCCGGACAGGGCGAGCGCCAAGGGGATCGAATAGATGGCACTGCCGGCCAGTGAAGCGGAAAATCTGGTACTGAGCATCGATGCGCGTCCTTGCCTGTGGTGCGGGCATCGGAACGGAGGCCGGGAGCGACCCGACATTCCCCACCCGCAGGTCAGACAGTCTCCCTCGCAATAAAGGGTGAATATACTGTTAGGATTTCCGGATTCGCGCCCGGTTTTGGGCCGCCAGTCCCGTTACGGGACAGGCCAGGGTCAAAGGTTAAACCAGCAGTTCCGCCGCCGGACCTTGTCCCAGGAATGCCGACGGTGACGCCGTGGCACCGTAAGCCCCGGCGCAGAACACCGCCACCAGATCGCCCACCTCGGCATGGGGCAATTGAGCCTTGTCCGCCAGCCGGTCGAGCGGGGTGCACAGGCAGCCGACCACGTTCACCTCTTCCTCCGGCTCGGCAGTGAACCGACTGGCGATGGCGAGCGGGTAATTGCGCCTGACGACGGTGCCGAAATTGCCCGATGCCGCGAGCTGGTGATGCAGCCCGCCATCGGTCACCAGATAGGTCTCGCCATGGCTGATTTTGCGGTCGAGAATCCGAGTCAGGTAAACACCCGCTTCGCCCACCAGATAGCGGCCTAGTTCGATGCACAGCTCCGTTTCCGCCAGCGTTTCGGGCAGGTCCGCAAACCGTTCGTGCAGCGCCGCGCCAATGGCAGTCAGGTCCACCGGCTTGTCGTTTGCGAAATACGGCACCCCGAACCCGCCGCCCATGTTCAGCTTCGGCACTGCCGCGCCGATTGCCTGTGCAAGCTGATCCGCGAGCGTCAGGACATTGCCCTGCGCCTCGATAATGGCGCCGGTATCGAGCGACTGGCTGCCGGTGAAGATATGCAGCCCGCGCCACTCGGCCCCCGCTGCGATCAGCTCCTTCGCCAGTGCGGGAACCTGTGCCTGATCGATCCCGAACGGCTTGGCCCCGCCGCCCATCTTCATGCCCGAGCCGCGCAATTCGAAATCGGGATTGACCCGCAGCGCCAGTTTGGGCGTGACGCCGGTCCGCTCGCCGATGGCCAGCGCGCGCCGCAACTCCCCGGCGGATTCGACATTCAGCGTCACGCCTGCGGCAATCGCGGCTTCCAGCTCCGCATCGCGCTTGCCCGGCCCGGCGAAGCTGATCCGCGCGGGATCGATGCCAGCCTCCTGCGCGATGACCAGCTCGCCGCCCGAAGCAATATCGAACCCGTCAACCAGACCGGACATGAGCTGCAGCACCGGCGCGAAGGGATTGGCCTTGATCGCGTAGTTGATCCCCAGCCGCGCGGGCATGGCAGCGCGCAGATCAGCCACCCGCCGTTCCAGCATGTCTCGAGAAAAGACAAACAGCGGCGTCGTGCCGGCGCGATCCGCCAGCGCGCTGGCGGTCTGCCCGCCGATTGCCAGCTCGCCGCCGATCGTCTCGAATCCCGGCGGAATAGGACCGAGCGGCTTCATGGCGTGATCTCAGCCTTCAGCGCGGCCCGGTCGATCTTGCCATTGGGGTTGAGCGGCATCACCTCGCGCCAGTGGATTACCTTGGGTTGCATGAAATTAGGCAGCTCCCTGGCCAGTATCTGTGCCAGTTCCGGCGTCCGGTCGCCAGCCCCGGCAGAAGCCCGCACCACCAGATGCACCGCTTGGCCCAGCCGCGCATCGGGCACGCCCAGCGCGGCGGCTTCCGCGACCAGCCCCGTTGCGCGCGCGGCATCTTCCACTTCCTGCGGACTGATCCGGTTGCCTGCGCTCTTGATCATCGCGTCCCGCCGACCGACGAAATACAAAAGGCCGTCCTCCGCCCGCACCACCCGGTCGCCCGACCATACGGCGGTTCCGCCATATTCGGATGCCGCCGGAGAAGGCCGGAAGCGTTCGGAGGTTCGCTCCGCGTCCTGCCAGTAACCTTGCGCCACCAGCGGCCCGCAATGGACCAGCTCGCCTTCCTCGCCCGGCGCGGCGATCTCTCCCGCATCATTAACCACCAGGATTTCCGCAAAGGGGATCGCTCGGCCCATCGATGTAGGGTGGCTGTCCACCAGCGCGGGATCAAGATAGGTCGAACGAAAGGCTTCGGTCAGGCCGTACATCGGAAACACTCGCGCATCGGGGAAGATCGTGCGGAGCGAATGCACCAGATCCGGGGTCAGCGCACCGCCGCTGTTGGTCAGGCAGCGCATCGCAGTGGTCGATTCCTCCGGCCAGTCCAGCTCCGTCAGCTGGAGCCACAGCGGCGGAACAGCGGCCAGCGTGGTGACCGAATGTTTCGCGCAGGCCTTTACCACATCGCGCGGCAGTAGATAATCGAGCGGCACCACCGAACCGCCTGCATACAACGTGCTCAGCAGCTGGTTCTGCCCGTAATCGAACGACAGCGGCAGCACCGCCAGCGTGACGTCATCCGCCTTCAGCCCGAGATAGTCCGCCACGCTGACCGCACCGAGCCACATATTCGCATGGCTGAGCATCACCCCCTTGGGCATTCCGGTCGATCCGCTGGTGTAAAGAATGGCGCAGAGATCATCCGGATCAGCGCTCGAAGGCGGCAGATTGCCATCATGGGCAGCAACCGCGTCCCACACTTCCGCTTCGTCCAGCATTGCGCAATCCGCCGGAACGTCACCTTCTTCGAAAGAGGCGAGCCGCGCTGCGGTACCGAGCAGCAGCACAGACCCGCTGTCCGCCAGTATGTGCGCCGCCTGCGCACGTTTCAGCAGCGGGTTGATCGGCACGTGGACCAACCCGGCGCGCGCTGCTGCCAGCGGTAGCAGACAGGTCAGCTCGCCCTTCGCCGCCCAGCTCGCGACACGCGCCCCCGGTTCGGGCAACCGGTGCGCCAGCCATGCAGCCAGCGCCGCGACACGGGTTCTTAATTCCCCATGGCTAAGGGTCCTGCCGCGCAATACCAGCGCAGGATCGTCTGCCCGGCCGCATTCGGCAAGGTGGTCAATCGGCCTGGTATCAGTGTAGTGCGCAGGCGGCATCAGTGCTCCGGAAAGGACGTTTATCGTTGGTTGCGGTCAGCTATCACGACACCGTTGAATTTCTGCAAGGGCCGATTGCGCCCGGCGAATACCGCCAGGCTGGTCCATTCGACCGGGTGGAATGGTTCCGGCTGCTGGCCGAGGGCGGTATCTCGCCCCTGCTGGTGGAAGCAAGCAAGGACGGCGAGTGCCTCGCGCTTCCGCTCACGCGCACGGACAGCGGGTTTGAACCGCTGGTCAATTGGTACAGTTTCCACTGGCGCCCGGTGATGCGCTGCGATGGTCTGGGAACGTTTTTGCTGGTCGCCGCCGCGAAGGACCTGCGCCGCCAGTCGCACCGGGTAACGCTGTGGCCCTTGCCCGATGAAGACGGCACCGCGTCCCGGCTCCAGCACGCCTTTCGCGAGGCTGGCTGGCACGTCGAGCGCAGCCAGTGCGATCATAATCACATCCTCCACGTGGATGGACGCAGTTTTGCCGAATATTGGGCCGCCCGCCCCGGCGCGATGCGCACGACCCTGAAACGCAAGGCGAAGAAAGTCGCGGTAGAACTCTTCGATCGCTTCGATCCCGCTGCATGGGCCGCCTATGAACATATCTACGCCAGTAGCTGGAAGCCGGAGGAAGGAAATCCCGCGCTGCTGCGCCAGTTTGCACAGGCCGAAGGCGCGGCCGGACGTCTGCGGCTGGGGATCGCCCGGCACGAAGGCATTGCAGTCGCGGCTCAATTCTGGACGGTCGAAAACGGCGCCGCCTATATCCACAAACTCGCCCATCTGGAGGAATACAAGGCCCTGTCCGCCGGAACCACGCTCAGCGCCGCGATGTTCGAACAGACGATCGACCGGGACCGGGTCACGCTGATCGATTTCGGCACTGGCAACGACGCCTACAAGACCGACTGGATGGAGGAAGCCCGCCCGCGCTACCGGCTTGAGTGCCTCGATCCCGCCCAGCCCCGCGCCTGGCCAGTGCTGGCGCGCAGAATGGCGGCGCGGCTTGCGCGGGCGTTCCGGCAAAGCTAAGGGCGCACGGTTTACCGCAGGGTAAAGCGCAATCGGAAGGGATTTCCACCAGATGACAATCGACCCTGCAAAGGAACCGGTCGTCGCCCGCGAAGATGCACTCGCCCCCAGCCGGAGCGCGGTGGACGCGTTGCTGCGCGGTATCCTGTGCGATGTCCTTGCGCTGGATGCGGAACTGGTGGACACGTTCCACGGCGAAACCGGCCTGTTCGGCCATCTGCCGGAACTCGATTCCATGGCCGTCGCCACCCTGTTCACCGAAATGGAGGACCGGCTCGACATCCTGATCGAGGATGACGATGTCGACGGCGAAATGCTGGAATCCTATGGCGGCCTGCTGGCCTTCGCGGAAGCCAAGACGATCACCGGGCGCAGCGGCGCGGACACTTCGCTCTGAGCAATCGGGGATATACCAGCTGGCCCTGTCCGTTTGCCCATGGCGGGACTGCGGAAGAGATGGCGCTGGCCTTCGACCGGGGTCGGCGTCCCCGTCTGCTCGTGCTGCCCGCGCTGTTCGACGAAGCGAACAAGCTGCGCCGCTTGATCGCCGAGGTGATGCGCCGACTCGACCTGTCGGGGGTGGACAGCTTCCTGCCCGATTTCCCCGGCTGCAACGAAAGCCGGGAACCGCTTGAGACGCAGACGCTGGACGGCTGGCGCGGCGCAGCGCAGGCGGCAGCGGCGCATTTCGGAGCGACCCATGTGCTGGCGGTCCGCGCGGGCTGCCTGATTGCTCCGGCCGCCCTGCCCGGCTGGCGCTATGCCCCCACCACCGGCGCGAAAGTGCTGCGCAGCCTGCTGAGGGCGCGCACGATCACCGCGCGGGAAGCCGGACGCGTCGAGACGGTCGAGAAGCTGTCGGTCCTTGCCCGCAAGCAGGGGGTCGAACTGGCCGGATGGAAAATCGGGTCGATGATGTTTTCCGCCCTCGAAAAAGCGGTGGCCAATACCGACAGCCAGCAGGCCCTGATCGACCAGGGCGATATCGGCAAGGGCAGTCTGTGGCTCCGCGCCGAACCCGGTGACGATCCCGAACAGGCCGATATGCTGGCGGCGCTGGTGGCGATGGGAATGCTGCAATCATGACCCGGCTTCACATGACTTTTCCTTGCGCGAGCAGCAGCTTGGCTGGGACACTTGATACAGCGAGTGGGTCCAGCGGCCTGCTGATTGTCACCGGAGGCAGTGAAATCCGCTCGGGTGCCTATTCGGGCCAGGCGCAGCTCGCCGCGCGGCTCGCCGAAGCGGGCTTTCCGGTGTTCCGCTTCGACCGGCGCGGCGTGGGGGACAGCGACGGCGAGGACCGCGGTTTCCGCGCCAGCCAGAACGATATCGCCGCGGCGCTCGCCGCGTTTCAGGCGATGGCCCCGAAAGTCGATCGGGTGATCGGTTTCGGCAATTGCGACGCCGCCAGCGCGCTGATGCTGGGCGGCGGAACCGGCTGCGACGGGCTGGTCCTGTCCAATCCGTGGGTGATCGAGGATGGGGATGCCGCTGCCGCCCCGCCTCCCGCCGCAATCCGCGCCCGCTACGCCGAAAGGTTGCGCAATCCGAAGGAAGTCGCGCGGTTGCTGTCGGGCGGGGTGAATTTGCGCAAATTGTCCCTCGGTCTGCTCGGCGCGATGAAACCGAAGCCCGCAGCAACTTCGCTGGCGCAAGGGATGGCGGCGGGTCTTGCAAGTTTCGAAGGGCCGGTCAGGATCCTCCTCGCAGCGCGAGACCGCACGGCGCAAGTCTTCGAAGCCGCGTGGGACGCCGGGGATGACCGGATTGCACGCTGCGAGAATGCCGGCCATTCCTATGCGGAACCCCATGCGAAGGAATGGTTATATCAGCAGCTGCTGGCCTCGCTGAAAGCCTAACCTTCCCTCACGAACAGGCTGGCGAGTTCCACATGGGTCGACCAGCGGAACTGGCCCACCGCGCGCAGTTTCTCCAGCCTATATCCCGCCGCGACCATCCGCGCCGCGTCGCGCGCCCAGCTGGACGGGTTGCAGCTGATATAGACTACCTTCGCCACCGTGCTCTGTGCCAGCAGCTCTGCCTGGTCTTTCGCCCCGGCGCGCGGCGGATCGAGAACGACAGCGTCGAAGCGGTTCAGTTCGTCCACCTGCAGCGGATTGCGGAACAGGTCGCGGTGCACCGGATGGACCGGCCGCTTTGCCAGTGCCGCCGCCGATTTGCAGGCAAAATGCATCTCCCGCGCCGCTTCCGCCGCTAGCACCTTGGCCGGATCGCACAACGCAAAGGCAAAGGTGCCGACACCGGAAAACAGGTCGGCGATGAAATTGCTGCCTGCCAGCCACTCGCGCGCGTCGTTTACCAGCGCCGCCTCGCCATCGGCAGTAGCCTGAAGGAAACTTCCGCTGGGGAAAGGCACTGCGACCCGGCCCATCATCATGGTGACCGGTTCGGGCTCCCACACGGTTTCGGGGCCATAGCCTTGATCCATGGTCAACCGCGCCAATCCGTTGTCGCGCGCGAAATCGAGCAGCGCCTCGGTTTGCTGAAGCCCCTCGATGGTCAGATTCTTGAGCGAGCAATCGACGCCTTGATCAGTCAGGGTCAATTCCGCATCGACCGAATATTTGCCCTGCCTGCGCGCCATCATCTGCCGCAGCGGAGCGACCAGCGCGAACAGTTCGGGGCGCAGGATCTCGCATTGCTGCATGTCGATCACCTGATGCGATCCCGCCTTGCGAAATCCCACCAGCGGACGCCCGCCAGCGTTCACGATGTGGAGGCTGGCGCGGCGGCGACTGCGCGGAGGCGAAAGGTGGGTGGTCAGCAGTTCGCCGGCCTCCAGCCCCTCCTTCAGCGCCGCATTAGTGACCCGCGCGGTCACGAAGCTGAGCAGCGTTTCCTCGTCGAGATGCTGGAGCTGGCACCCGCCGCATTCGGGAAAATGACGGCATGGAGGCTCCACGAAATGCGGTCCGCGCTGCACGCTGCCATCGGGCGCAACAATGTCCCCCGGCGCGGTGCCTGCAAAGTGGCTGCCGTCCGCGGAAACACCGTCGCCCTTGGCGGCAACGCGCAATATTACCTTCGATTCGCTCACAGGGTGGCTGCGTAAGCGCCCTTTACGTTCAGCGCCAGTTCCATCGCCGTAAAAGCGGGGCCAGCCTGCCGCGCGGCTTCGGCATGAAACCACACGGCCTCGCACGCCGCAGCGAAGGCGCCGCTGCCATTGGCGAGGCGGCTGGCAGCAATACCGGCAAGCACGTCACCGGTACCCGCGGTGGAAAGCCAGCTGGACGCGCGGTCTGCAAAGCCGATTTCGCCTTCAGGACTCGCCACCAAAGTATCGGCACCCTTGGCGACGACAATTGCGCCGGTTGCCTTTGCCAGAGCGCAAGCGCGCTCGACCTTGCCGCCGCCTCCATTAATGCCGAACGCCTTTTCCAGCACCGCCAGTTCGCCTTCATGCGGGGTGAGAATCAGGGGACTGGTGCGCCTGTTGAGCAGTTCCGGCTGGAGGATTGCCAGCCCATCGGCATCCAGAACTGTCGGCAAATCGCGCCCAAACGCCGCCCCCAGTCGGTCCGCTGCGGAATCGTCCCGGCCAAGGCCCGGCCCGACCAGCAGCGCGTCGATCCGCGTGTCGGACAGCGCATCGGTCAGCGTCCGGCTGTCCAGCACCAGATCGGCGGGCGCGCCAGGATGCGAATGCTCCGACAGCAGTTTCACATAGCCCGCACCGGAATGCATCGCCGACTGCGCAGACAGCAACGCCGCACCGGGCATGGCTCCGCCAACAATCGCCAGCAAGCCGCGCCGGTACTTATGCGCATCGGCGGCGGGAGGTGACAGCCGGGGCCGCGCAATCCGGTGCGCCGTGGCGGACGATGGGTCGACACCGATATCGACGAGCCGCAACGCGCCCATCCGGCTGGCCGCTGGCATCAGGAAATGCGCCCGTTTCCACGCGCCCAGTGCCACGGTCAGATGATAGTCGATCTCCGGCCCCAGCAGCGCGCCCCGGTCGCTTTCAACGCCGCTCGGCAGGTCGATGGCGATCCGGTAGTGATGACTTTCGGCGAGCCGGGATAGCGGCGCAGCCAGATCCGCAGAAATTTCCCGGCACAGCCCTGACCCGAATAGACAATCGACAAACACGTGGCCGGAAATGCCCTCAGAGTCCGTCGCAACGTCGCCCACATAACCGCCGCGCGCCCGCTGTGCGGCTTCGGTCTTTGGTTCTATCGGGGCGACCACCCGAACATCCAGACCGCGGGCGCGCAAAGTCTCCGCAATCACATAGCCGTCGCCGCCATTGTTGCCCGGGCCGCACAGCACCGTGACAGACCTTCCCGCCGCCATCCGCCAGACCCATTCCGCCGCGCCGCGCCCGGCGATCTGCATCAGTTGGTGCACATCGGTACCGGCATCGATCAGCGCCTGTTCCGCCGCGCGCATTGCGCTTACGGTCAGGACCGGATCAGGCTCCCGATCAGTCACCGGACCCGGCATTGTTTGCGGTTCTATCGGTTGGGGTAACCGGAAATCGGTACCGGTCCTGCGCCACGGCGATTTCGAGCACTCCGCCCGACAGACTTGACGCAGTAACGTCCGCGCCGTCGGCAATCACCAGCCCGCGACCGTCGGCAACCTGTTCGAACCGCCGGAAACCGCCATCGGGATGCCGCACGGTGACTATGCGGGTATCCCCGCTGGCGGTGCGTTCCACCAGGCAATCGGCGGCGAATTGTGCCCCCGCTCCCAAGGCGCATTCGATCCGCTGCGCCCCCGCCCCCGCCTGCGGCTGTTCCGCACCGGCGGAGCAGGCGGCGCAGGCCAGCAGCAGAGAAAGGGCGCTAAATGTCCGCATAGACATGGGTTTCCGCCGCGCCGCCGGGATGCGTCAACGCCCCCTTGCTGGCGGGGCCGACATTCTGCGCATAACGCCACAGTGCGCCCGATTGATAATCGTTCTGGCGCGGCTGCCATGCTTTGCGCCGCGCATCGAGCACTTCGGCATCGACCAGCAGGTCGATCGTCCCCGCCTCGGCATCGATGGCGATGACGTCGCCGTCCTCCACCAAAGCGATCGGGCCGCAATCGCTCGCTTCCGGGCCGACATGGCCGATGCAAAAGCCCCGCGTCGCACCCGAAAACCGGCCATCGGTGATCAGCGCCACCTTCTCGCCCATGCCCTGCCCGTAAAGCGCCGCGGTGGTGGACAGCATTTCGCGCATTCCCGGGCCGCCCTTCGGCCCTTCGTAGCGGATTACGACGACGCCGCCTTCCCTGATCCGGTGCGCCTTGACCGCCGCGAAGGCGTCCTCCTCGCATTCAAACACCTGCGCCGGGCCGGTGAACTGGAGCCGCGCCATCCCGGCAACCTTAACGATCGCGCCATCCGGGGCGAGACTGCCGCGCAGGCCGACCACGCCGCCGGTCGGGGTGATGGGGCTTGCCACGCTGTAGATCACCTTCTGGTCGGGGTTCCAGGTAATCTCATCGATATTCTCGCCCAGCGTCTTGCCGGTCACGGTCATCGGGCTGGGGTCGAGAAATCCGCCATCCAGCATGGTCTTCATCAGCATATACACGCCGCCCGCGTCGTGCATGTCCTTGGCCACATATTGCCCGCCCGGCTTCAGATCGGCGATATAGGGGGTCGACTTGAACATTTCGGCCACGTCGAACAGGTCGAAGTCGATGCCGCATTCGCTGGCCATGGCGGGCAGATGGAGCGCCGCATTGGTCGATCCGCCAGTCGCCGCGACGACACGCGCCGCATTCTCGAACGCGGCCCGCGTGCAGATGTCGCGCGGGCGGATGTTGTGCTCCAGCAAATACATGACCTGCCGCCCCGCTGCCATAGCAACCTCCTCACGCGATTCATACGGAGCGGGGGCCATGTTGCTGTTCGGCAGGGATAATCCGATTGCCTCCCCGACACAGGCCATGGTGTTGGCGGTGAACTGGCCGCCGCAAGCTCCGTGGCCCGGACAGGCGACCTTTTCGAGAGCGGTCAGCTGCGCCAGCGGGCAATTGCCGGCTTCGAACTGGCCGACCGCTTCGAACACATCGACCACGGTCACGTCATGATCGTGGAACCGGCCCGGCAGGATCGATCCGCCATAGACGAAGATGCTCGGCACATTCAGCCGCAGCATGGACATCATCATGCCCGGCAGGCTCTTGTCGCAGCCAGCGAAGCCGACGAGAGCATCGTAGCAATGGCCGCGAACGGACAATTCGACCGAATCCGCGATCACTTCGCGGCTGACCAGCGAGCTTTTCATCCCCTGATGGCCCATCGCGATCCCGTCTGTCACGGTGATGGTGTTGAACCGGCGCGGTGTGCCGCCTGCCTCGATTACCCCATTGCGGCAGATGTTGGCCTGGGCATCCAGAGCAGTGTTGCACGGCGCGCTGTCGTTCCCGGCGGAAGCGACTGCGACGAAGGGTCGATTGATCTCTTCCTCGGTCATGCCCATCGCATAATAATACGACCGGTGCGGCGCGCGCTCCGGCCCGACCGAGACATGGCGGCTGGGCAGGATGGATTTGTCGAAACGCTGAGACATAAGATTTCCTGTGGTAGGCAATTTTGGAAATATCCCCTGCCTCTACATGGCCTCCAGCGCAACCCTTTGAGCGACACCGGCCAAAAGTCTGGCCCAGCGCACATGATCGAGCGGCGTTGCGGCGAGATCCTGCCTTATCTCGATGCCGAGATAGGGTCGCCCGAATGCCTCGGCATGGCGGTTCATGGTGTAATTGAGGTGCCGCCCCGAATAGGGGAGATTGTCGCCCACATGTAGCCCAGCCTCGGCCAGCAGCGGCATGGCAATATTCGCGGCGCGGTCATCGGAATTGTAGAGCACGCCGACCTCCCAAGGGCGCCGCTCGTCCGAAGTTGCAAGCTGCGGAGTGAAACTATGGAGCGACAGGATCAACGCGGGCTCCGCCACTGCCAGCCACTGCGCCAAAGCGGTGTGATAGGGCCGGTGGAAACGGGTGAGCCGCGCCTCCCGGTCTGCTCCGGCGTTGCCTGGAATTCTATGACCGTCGCTGGTCTCCGGCACGAGACCGGCAGCTTCCTCCTCCCGGTTGAGATCGCAGACAAGGCGGCTGACGGCGGCGATATGCGCAGGAATTTCGTGATCGCGCGCGAGGATTTCCGCGATTGCCTCGGTGCCGATATCGAACGCCATGTGTTCGCCGAAAAGATGCGCCGGAATGCCTAGGTCGATGTCGTCCGGGATATGGTTTGATGCGTGATCGACGATGCAGACGATCCCGCCGCGCGTGGGGGTGCCAAGTTGTCGGAAGACCTCGTTCATAACCCCGGCGAATTGGTCAGTCACCGCAACCGCCTCGCCATCTGCCACCATTCGCGCGGCATGGCTGCCGCCGCCGCGTCGCGTGCCTTGATGCCTTGATAGAGCGCAAAACAGGTCGCGCCGGAACCGGACATGCGGGCTAGCAGCGGATTGGTTGCAGAAAGCGCCGCCAGCACTTCGCCGATCATCGGGCAGAGTGCGGTGGCGGGCGCTTCAAGATCGTTGCGCCCCTCCAGCGCGATATTGCGCGCGGTGCCCTCTGGCATGGCACCATGATCAGTCCCGTCCCAGGCCTCGAATACCGGCCCGGTGCTGAGCGGCACGCGCGGGTTGACCAGCAGAACGGGTGTGCCGGACAGGTCGTTCTCCACCGGCTCCAGCTCCGTCCCGGTTCCGCGCCCGACACAGGTGACGCTCTCGACACAGGCCGGAACATCGGCACCGAGCGCGGCGGCGCGCGCTTGCCAGTCCTCCGGCAATCCGTGCGTTTCGCGCACGAGGCGGAAGACCGCCCCCGCATCCGCCGAACCTCCGCCCAGACCCGCGGCAACGGGGAGATTCTTCTCCAGCGTGATCGCAAGGCCTTGGCGGCGCGGCAGCGCGCTGAGTGCCTTGGCTACGATGTTGTCGAACGCAAAAACCCCTCCCCCTTGAGGGGGTGGGGTGGGGTGGGGGTGGTCCGCCCTTTCCAATGTGGGAACCCCCGCCCCCAGCCCCGCCCCGCGGGGGGGGGG
>NZ_JAXMJI010000089.1:0-14001 GCF_034376665.1 Allopontixanthobacter sp.
CTTGGCTGAGCCTTCGATCGACCTTGTGGTGCTAGCCAGTCCGGATCATGTTCACATGGCGCAAGCGCTTGCGGTGCTGGACGCAGGCAAGCATATTGTGATCGATAAGCCGCTTGCGCCGACCCTGGCCGAAGCCCGCAACATCGCCGCGCGGGCAACGGAACGCGGACTGATGTTGTCGGTGTTCCACAACCGCCGCTGGGACGCCGATTTCCTAACCCTGAAACGTCTGATCGCGGCGGGCGAACTGGGCGAAGTCACCGAGTTCGAAAGCCGGTTTGATCGGTTTCGGCCGGAACTGGGCAATCGCTGGAAGGACCAGCGTTCCGGCGGAGTGTGGCAGGATCTGGGGCCGCATCTGGTTGACCAGGCGCTGGTGCTGTTCGGGCGCCCTATCGCGGTCAGCGCCGATCTGGCTGTGCTGAAGCCGCACGGTCAGTCGATCGATCACGTGCAGGTACAATTGCGCTATCCGACACGACGGGTCCGGTTGCATATAAGCCAGACCATGCCTGATCACTCGCTGCGGCTGGCGGCACACGGCAGCTGCGGCAGCTTCATCAAGCACGGGATCGACGTGCAGGAAGATCAATCCAAGGCAGGTATCCGCCCACTCGATCCGCGCTGGGGAATTGATCCTCATCCCGGACGGCTGACTCGCACGGATGGCAGCGTCAGCGAAATTGCGCCCGAGCGCGGCGATTACCGGGCCTTCTACCGCGCAGTGGCAAGGGCGCTGTCGGGTGAAGCAGCAATGCCGGTCAGCGTGAACGAAGCGCTGAGCGTGATGGAAATTATCGCAGCCGGTATTGCGAGCAACGAACAGCGCCGGGAAATCATGCTTTAGTCTCTCGGATTTCCGGAGGCACTTTACCAATCAGCAACGCCGCGCGCTGTCCTGGGCAGTCATGTCGAGGCCGGCGAAGACTGCGGGCACTGGCGGATCGCCTACAATAGCTGTCATAACCGGCACCACCCAAAATGTCAGGGTGGGTGTTTTCGCCATCATCCAACAAACATGGGCCGCCCGATGCAATTCCAGTGTCCTGGTTGAAGGACAAGCCGAAGAAGGGCTAAAGTTGCGGGCGGGACCGGATCCGCAGGAGCCAGCCGCCACGCGAAAAATCAGCTGTTCTTCATGTTCTCCAGCCCCTTGATCCCGCCGGGTTTGGTGCTGGGGTTGGAGGCATTCTGCTTGGGGCCCTTTTCGGCCTTGGGCTTGCGGGTCTCGCGGCTCTTCTTCTGTTGGCCTTTGGCCATGGCTTGTTCCAATTGGGCGGAATGCCCGGCATGCTTTCTACGCGGCATCGCGGGCCAAGTCACAGAAAACCGCACCGGCAAGGCGGCTGCGGGTGCGCCTCGATGAAAGCGACGATATCGGCTTCGAACTCGGCGACGGTCCGGCGAACGCCGCGCTGGATCTGCTTGCAGGTGAGCTCGGCAAACCAGCGTTCGACTTGGTTGATCCAAGAAGCCGACGTCGGCGTGAAATGAATATCCCAATGCGGTCGGTGAGCCAGCCAGGCCTTAATCTTAGGCGTCTTGTGCGTGGCATAGTTGACCATCACGAGATGCACATCGGTTCTGTCGGACATTGCGATGTCAGTCCGCTTAGGTCCGGCGGATAGTCGCATCAACCTTTCAAAGAAATCTCTGGAATCAATGAAACGGCAAGAGTCCAGTTCGCGCGTGATCGAAGGGCACCGCATAGCTGCCCTTATCCGACATTTGGATGGTCACGATCAACTGGAACCGGAAGATCGAGCAAGCTGAAGCTCGATCCGTTTCAGCTCCCGCATCAGCCGGTTGGCTTCGAGCGAGGGTATCAAGGCCATCTTCATGATGATGGACACGATCAATAGCACCGCCGAAGGCAACCCCCACCTGAGCTGCTGTACTGGCTCGACGGCATTGAAGAAGTGCCAGGCAGTCCAGACCCCCGCCAGAAACATGACCGCTTGCGCAATCATGATGACCACCTTTACCCAGCCTGTCGGACCCTGGAGAACAGCTAGCGACTGGGTAAGGAAACCGGACTCTTCGCCCATACTGCGCAGAAGCTCTCTCTCTTCTGCATCCAGGGCCTCGTCGATCAACAGGTCGGGGTCTCGCATTGTTCTTCTCCTTCCAGCGCATCGCGCAATTTTCGTCTGGCGTGCATGAGGCGGGTCTTTACAGTGCCCACCGGAACGTTGAGCGCGACCGCCACCTCTGCGACGCTCAATTCTTCGAAATGAAACAGCGCCACCGCGGCGCGCTGGCTCTGGGGCAATCTGCGGACTGCTGCCCGAAGCCGCTCATGCTCCATGGCAGTTTCCGCCTCTTGCCGGCTTTCTTCCGGCGGTTCAGCCGACACAGCCTCGGCGAGATCTCGCCGCTGCACAGCGCCTTTGATGTGCCTTGCGCAGCGGCGGGAGACAATTCGGTACGCCCAACTGGGGAAGGCTCTTTCGTCCCGCAACCGGCCAATTGAACGAACGATCTCCACCCAGGCTTCCTGGGAAACGTCGCGCGCGACATCGACATCGCCGGTCAGGCGCCACGCGTGGGCAGCGAGTTTCTTTCCCCAGCGGCGCGCGAGCAAGTGGAAAGCGCGGCGATCTCCGGCCTTGGCGGAAGCAACGAGATATTCGTCCAAAATTCTCGCCGCCGACTGGCTCAAAGTGGCCCTCCATCCGTCGAGAACTTGGGTGGTTCCAATTCGCCAATCGGTTCAATCGGACCCCGCACGGCTATTCCTCGCCCTTCCGCTCGAAATGCCGGTAGAAAAACCACGCGAGCAGCAAGTTCATTATCAGCCCTGCCGCCAGTGTGCCAATGAATGAAGAAGCGCTGGCAGCGAGCCACAGGGCCTTCATCTGCCAGTAGGCGGGCGAAAGCCAGGCCAGATAGAGCATAGGCGGAGCCGCAAAGTAAGCGAGCACCGGCAGCGCCAGAACAGAGTTTGCCACGCGCATCACGGCCAAAGCGGCCATCTTGTTCCGGGCGAATGCCGCCATTGCCAGCGCCACAACCGGGGCGCTGGTGCCATTGATGACCGCAAGAAGTGCTACCGTCCCCATCGGGATCGGGGCCAGCCCCGCCAGCGGATAGGCCAGAATTGTCATGCCGACCGAAAATACCAGCGGGATGAAGAGTCGAGCCGCGATGTAGCCCACAAAAGAAACCGGCATCACCCTTATAGCCATCAGCGTATGCTCGTCGCGTTCATCGACAAGCAATAGCCCATAGATCGCGCCGACCAACCCGGGTGCGATCGCCGTCAGCACACTCATCAGCAGCAACGGTGCGGCGAGCGATACTTCCGCCCCGAGTTCATTACCAAGATAGAACGTCAGCCACGCTGCCATGGTGTCCGAGTCTGGCAGCGCGAACCGGAATGCCAGCGCTATTGCCAAAGGCGCGATGATTATTCCGGCCATCAGCGGATCGCGTGTGATCTTCCGCAAATCCGCAGCTATCAGGTTCACCGCGATCCCTCTGCGCGGCCTGACACCTGGTGAGAAAATCATCATGAGCCGCCGATCCGTGCCTGCATTCGCCCTATTGCTAGGTGGGCGAGGATTGCCGCCACCGCCGCCCATACCAGGGTCGTCGCCACCGCGGTAAAGAGGCCCTGCCGGGCATCCAGGGCGAAAGCCTTTTCGATCAGGGCCATTGGTCCGGATGTCGGATGCCAGAACAGCCATTTCTGCGGGATGCCCAGCAGCACAGCATAGCCGGGGACGCCGAGCAGCATGATCGCCCCGATCATCGGCAGCAGGAAAGCATAAAGATCGTCGAAAAAGGATACCAGCAGGAAACCGAACAGGCCCGAAATGCAGGCAGCACCAGCCAATCCTGCCGTTAATGCTGTCGGCGAATAGCTGGCATCGTAGACGGCCAGCACCAGCAAGAGCATCTGAGCCAGAGAGAACAGGCTGACCACCAATACACGCGCCGCCAAATAGGCCCAGGTCGGCATCGGGCTAACGCTAAGCGCCGCGAAAGCACCTTCGCTTCGTTCGAGGAGCACCATCAGACCCACCAACATGACGGGCGACAAGGCAGCGTCGAACAGGATAATCGCGGCGACGAATTGCTCGTATCCCGCAAAATCCAGATTGGACGCCTGCATGGCAATCAGCAGCATCAACGCAAAAACCGCGATGCTGACCCACACATAGCCCGTGCGATATAAGGTTCGCACGTCGTTCTGAACCAGATGCGCGAACGCGGTCATGCCAGTTTCTCCCCGGTCACCTGCATGAAGACGTCTTCCAGACTTGGCTCGAGGGAATGGATCGACTGAATCCGGTCCTCGGCCAGAAGATGCTGGAAGCGTTGGTTGCCGGAAAGCCCGTCGAGCGGGAAGCGTTCGGCATCAACCACGCCGCCGATTCCGGTGCGAACCTCCACGATCCGGTTGCTGTGTTCCAGCCGCAAAGCGGACGGCGCACCAACGCGGGCCAATCGACCGTTCACCAGGAAACCGACGCGATCGCACAGTTCGTCAGCCACGTGCATATCGTGGGTTGTCAGGAAGACCGTTGCACCCTGTTCGCGTTGGCGCAGGATGAGGTCACGCACCTTTCGTGCATTGCCGGGATCCAGACCCGATGTGGGCTCGTCCAGGAACAGGAGCGAAGGCTTGTTGATCAGGGACCGGGCCAAATTCAGGCGCGTTTGCATCCCTTTCGAGAATTGCTCGACCCGCTTGTTCGCGTCGGCCCGCAGCCCCACCCACTCCAGGACTTCCTCCGGCGCGATGGTCGGCGCGGTGAAAAAGGAGGAGAAAAAGCGCAAATTCTCCAAGGCGGTGAGCTTGCGGTAGTTGGCGGGCAGTTCGAAGCAGACGCCCACGCGCTCGAAATATTCCGGCCCCCAATTCTGCAACTCCCGGCCCATCACGTGCAAATCGCCGCCATACCCCCGCAGCATTCGGAAGAGAATTTTCTGCGCCGTGCTCTTGCCAGCACCGCTCGGTCCGAGAAATCCGAAAATCTCCCCTTCTCCGACAGTGAAAGTGAGCGAGTTGACCGCCGGAGCATTGCCTCCGTAAGCAAACGTCAGCCCATTCGCCTTGATCATAGTGCCCCCTGTTCGAACCTTTGGATACAGGTGGCTCGACGTTCCGGATCGGTTCAATCGGGACTGGAGCATGCGCGAATTTAAGAGCAGCGCCGAAGCCTGCCGAGTGTTCGATAGCGCGCCCGCGTACTGTAATCCGGGCTATGCTCCTCGAAAATTGCAGTGTGATCGCGCGGCTACTCGTCCCCTGTCGCCCGCACGTCACCCGGATCAGGGTCGTAGTCGAGCAGGTCCCCGGGGCGGCATTCGAGAACAGAGCATATGGCGGCGAGGCTGGAAAATCTGATTCCCCGCACCTTGCCCGACCGGAAAAGGGAAAGTTGGGTCTCGCTCATTCCGATTGTCCGGGCGAGTTCCTTTGCGGTCATGCGCCTTGCCGCCAGCACCGCGTCGAGTGTGATCCTCACCGGCATCAGAAAAACTCTTCCAGTTCATGCCTGAGTGCGGACGCTTCCTCCTGGATCGCGGCAGCATGGCGAAGCAGCCGGCCTAACAACATCATGGCCAGCCCGATTACACCGGCTGCGAGATACGCGGTGTCGAAAATCAAGTAGCCCTGGAAGCGGTAGCTCTGGCTGTCGATCAACCCCTGGTCGGCAAGCGCCCGGATCAAGTTCGGAACCCCGACAGAGCTTAGCGCGGCGCCTATTGCCATGGCGATCCCCGCGCGGACGCATCCGGCGGCGATGGCTGGGAACAGGAGCCCGCCGCGGGCGAAGTCTCTGAAACCGGACCGGATTGCCCAGAGGGCGTAGAGGTAGAAAGCGGAGGGTAGCGATTGCAGCATGACGGCAGGGTCGAGGACCGTGTCAGGAGAACTGCTCAGGCCCTGAAAACTATGGATGCCGACGATCAGAATTGCGCCGCCGAGCAGCAACAGTGTGAGCCGCGAAAGCCACAAACTATGCTTCCTGAGATTGTCCACGTCCGTCATAAATTTATGTCTCACTTAAATTTCTACTTTAAGTTAGAATTAAATTGACCTATCTGTCGAGTCGTATCTGAAAAAGGAGGCCGGCAATGAACCCCGCAATCAAAACTTTGGGTTTACGGTGCAGTTTTGGCAAGCAGGTCGCCGTGGACGGTATTGAACTCGCGGTCCCTCCAGGCTCGGTATACGGGTTTCTCGGGCCGAATGGAGCTGGCAAGACGACCACGATCCGGTTGCTGCTTGGCCTGCTGAAGCCCACCGCCGGGAGTGTCCGTATTTTCGGATTGGACGCCCAAAGCCGGCGCGCCGAGGCAGCCCGACTGATGGGGGCGCTGGTTGAAACGCCCTGCCATTACGATCATCTCACGGCTCGGGAAAATCTCGCCATCACACGAAGGCTGCTTGGCGCAGCCAAAAGCGATGTCGACCGTGTTCTGGAGACAGTTGATCTAGCCGCGGACGCGGATCGAAGGGTCGGGGGTTTCTCGCTGGGAATGCGCCAGAGACTGGGCATCGCCCGCGCACTGATCGGCCGGCCACGGCTGCTGCTGCTGGACGAGCCGACCAATGGCCTCGATCCGCACGGCGTGCTCGACGTCCGCCGCCTGATCGCTAGCCTTGCGGAACGCGAAGGAGTGACCCTGTTCGTATCGAGCCACGTTCTGGCAGAAGTCGAACAGACCGCCACCCATGTCGGGCTGATGCACAAGGGAAAGCTGCTGCTTCAATCCTCTGTCGCCGCGCTGCGATCCATCCAGACCAAGACCGTGAGGCTGAAAGTCGATCGCACCGACGAGGCGATCGGGCTGCTTGGGGCGATGGGCTTCGGCTCGGCCCGGCATGGTCAGCACTCTCTGCAGGTCGACGCCAGCTGCGCGGAAGGGGCTGCCCGGGACCTTGCGGCGATCAACGTCAAGCTGGTCGAGCGGGGCATCAAGGTTTTCGGCCTCGAAGTTTCCGAGCCGTCGCTTGAAGACATCTTCCTCGGCACGATTGCAGGCGTCCCTGTTCCCGATCGATCCATGTCTCTGGTATCCTGAGAGGAACCGAAATGATTTTTTCTGCAATATATTGCGAGTTTGCGAAGCTGCGCAATTCGCTCGTCCTGCTGCTTTGCATCGCTGCCCCTGCCATGGTGGCGATCCTGTCAGGATTGATCCTGCTGGACCGATCGGAAGCAACCGACTGGTACATGTTCTCCATGCAGGCTGCGGCAATGTGGTCCTACTTCATGCTCCCGATGACGGTGACCGCGCTGACCATCTTGATCGCCCAGATCGACCATGGCCCGAAGGCATGGAACCATCTTCTGGCCTTGCCGGTTCCGCGCTGGCATTTCTATGCGGCCAAGGCGTTCGTGGTGGTAAGCCTCGTCGGGGCCATGAGCGCGGCGCTCGTGGTTCTGTTGCCAGCTGCCGGGGGCATTGTGGATTTGCTGCTGGCGGATCAGAAGCTGAAGGGAGCATATCCCTGGTTCGGCACAGCATCCCTAATCGCGACCATGTTCGCCGGTTCCCTGCTGCTGACCGCAATCCAGCTCTGGGCGTCGCTTCGCTTCCGCAGCTTTGTCCCGCCGCTCATCCTCGGCATCGGCGGCACATTCGTCGCGGTAGCCGCCACCGCATCCAGACAGGGAGCATTCTTCCCTTGGCTTATTCCCACCAATGCACTTGGCGCCGACCCGGAACGAGTGGCTACGGCCATCCAGATCGGCTTCTACGGGGGGATTGCCGTCGGCATTTTCATGCTGTTCGACATGGGTCATAAGCAAGCCGGGTAAAATGCAGCTTGAAAGGCTCTGTGAAAGCAAAATGCACCGACTGGTAAGATGGAGGGACCAGTACCGCTCCGGACTGACCGACCTCTCGGTCATTCCTGAGCCGTATCCCGAATGAATGAACGAAAGGCGGCCAAGGTAGTCTGGCATTCCAAAGGGGATTTGCCGGTCAGTCCGACTAAGCGGACGTTTCCACTGACTTGGCAATCTACCATGCTCACTTCAATTTGACAGCACCTCGTGCTGTTCCCCGCCAGCACCCATCGCACAAAACCGAGGTTTCAATTCGAGGAGGGTTTGGAGATGGTCGTGACCGCTTCTATAGTATCATGGAAATTTTCTAATGTCCGCCTACATGCCCATGAACGTATTTTCGGAGCGCCGAATGGGCCCCAGAAAGCAGTCTCGGCCGTTCTCAGTACCAACCCGGATCTGGTGGAGGACATTTTTCGGGACTCGCTCAACGCAGAGCGAGGAGCATCGCACCAACCGGACCGGCATCCTCCATCAGTTTGGGCCCGACGATCGTGTCCTTGATCCGTTCCGCGTCGAAATCAGTGAGGTACCCTGCCAGCAGGTTCGGCAAAATCTTGACTACGTGTCGGATAATCGCAGGTTGGCCGATTGACACGCCGCCGCCGAGCACGATCCGCTGCGGCGAGTGGGTCAGGATCAATGCCGCGAGCAATTCGGCGAGGTCGCTTGCCACTTGAATCCATCGCCCATCGTCCGGGTCGATGGTGGAGGGATCGCAGCCGAAGCGTGCGGCCAATGCTGGCCCGCTGATCAGGCCTTCGATGCAGTCCTTGTGAAACGGA
Source organism: Allopontixanthobacter sp. (assembly GCF_034376665.1). Taxonomy (NCBI): domain Bacteria; kingdom Pseudomonadati; phylum Pseudomonadota; class Alphaproteobacteria; order Sphingomonadales; family Erythrobacteraceae; genus Allopontixanthobacter; species Allopontixanthobacter sp. The sequence goes on from NZ_JAXMJI010000089.1 coordinate 8,597, forward strand.
CAGGTGCCCGGGAATACATCCCCCGCCGCACGGCGCGTCCGGATATGGCCGATTTCGGGATGCAGCACGCCGTGGACGGGAATCCCTTCTACCAGCACGCCGCCGCCAAGTCCGGTGCCGATGGTCAGATATATGACATTCGCGCACCCCTGCGCGGCGCCAAGGCGGTGCTCTGCAATGGCCGCCGCGTTCACATCTGTGTCGACAATGATCGGCAATTGCGCCTTGATGCGTGCCGGTCCGACGACGTCAACACCTGTCCAACCAGGTTTCGGCGTTGCGAGTATAGTTCCGTAATCTGCCGCCATCGGATCGAGTCTGATCGGGCCAAAGCTGGCAATTCCAACCGCTTCGATCGGGATTACGGCATCGAACTCCCGCAAAGCTGCAGAGACCTTTGCCAGTGTTTCACCGGGCGAAGTCGTGGGAAATTGGATCCTTTGTTCGATTTTGCCCCCGCTGCCCGCGACAACCACCGTCTTTGTTCCGCCCAGCTCGACCCCAGCGACACGCATCGGTATCAACCTCTCACAAGCCTGGCGCTTTTGCCATGTAGGTCGATATGCAAGAATGGTGCGAAGGTCCCCCCGAACCGTTCGCGCCGCCCCACCAATTCAGATTTGGCTGGATCTTCCGGCTGCCAATAATCGACGAAACTGGCTACGCTGAGATCGGGCAAGACCCACCAGCTGTAGGCCTGGGTCGGTCGCTCCGGCGGATTTGCAAGGACCAGGCCGTGGTCGTTGAGAAGTTCCCACGGGCCATCAAGGCTTGCAGCAGTTGCTCCGTACAGACCGGTAGGTGCGGTGATCTCCGGCGCGAAAACGCCGCGCTGGGTGGACCAGAAGAGATACAGGCGCCCATCTGATCGCACGATATGCGGCCGCTCCAGTTCGTTATTCACCCCGGTCGCGGTGATCAATGGCGGCAACAGCCGGTAATCGCCCGTTTCGTCGGCCCGGGCGATACCGATGACGCCGTCATGGGTCCCAGGTCTTTCGGCAGATGACCCGGTGAATAGCAAATAGTCGGTCCCGTCGTCGTGACGGAAGCAAGCGGGATCGCGAAATGCCTTGATCTTGCCTGGTTCGCCCACATCCTGATCGGCGGGACGATATAATACCCCGTCCGCCCGGAGGATTTCGCGCGGGGTGGACCAGTCCCCAAAAATTTGCTCATCCGACGACAACAAGTCCGCCGATGCCGCGAAAATACGCTGATGAAAGGTGGCTGCAGCCTCGCCTCTTCGGCCAGCCGCAGTGAAGAACAGCGTCACCTTGCCCAGCTCGCATAGCGCGGAACCGGACCACAAGCGGCTGCCGGGGGACAGGCCTTCGGGCAGGGTTTCCCCCAGATGTTCGAACCGGTCGCCGCAACGACGAAAATGGTGGATTCTGGCCAGATGATGCCGCTGTTCCGGATCGGCCGAACGTGGGGCGGCCAAGGCGAACCATAATTCCCCTCCCCGCCAGGAGCAGGGATTGCCCTGCGCATCCGCCATTGGCCACGCATCCCAGACATCGAGTGAGTCCGAAGCGAGATGTATCTCGGCTTCGGAAATTACCGGAGCGTATTCGACCGGCCCCTCGCCGAGGCGAGCGAGATCCTCGGCCCGCCAGCGCAAGGTGTGCCTGTTCGAACCATCAGGTCCGCCTGGTGTGGAAGCTTTGGCAGCGTGCATGATCTATCCAGCAAGAACAAACGGGGACAGGCGATATTTGCGATACCACCTGTCCCGCTGGGCAAGGCTTCTAAAAGTCGAGGCGGACAGAGGCCGAAATTGTGCGGCCTGCTATGGAGCGAGCACGAATAATGTTGTTTCCGGGAATGGAGCCCTCTTCCGATTCCGTGAAGCCGGTAGTGTCGAACAGATTTGTCGCATTGAGCGAAAATTCGATATCGGAAACCGGCCGCACCGCAAGAAACGCATTTACCTGGGTGTAACCCGGCAGCACCAGATCGTTATTGTCCTGCGCAAAGCTCTCGGTGGTGCCCACGGCGTTGACACCGAGGGTAAAGAAGTCGCTGTCATACTGCGCCGACCCTTGGAAAATCAGATCTGCCTGGCGGCGGGGCGTGTTGCCGACCAGCGCCGCGTTGGTATCGTCCTTGATTTCGGCATCAGTCCAGGTCGCCCCGGCAGAAAAGGTCAGCGGCCCGGTACGGTAACGCCCTTCCAGTTCCACGCCATAGGCTTCGAATTCGCGCACGATGACTTCCAGCGGGGCAATTTCGATGTTGTTTTCTTTGGTCTTGGCGAAGAAGCCCGTGGCGAACAAACCTAGCCCGCCGCTGCGGTATTTGATGCCACCTTCAAGCTGCTTCACATCCGCGATCACCCCGTCTTCGGAGGGAACCGAGCCGTCGATCACGCTGACTGCCGGCGAAAACAGAGCGCGGTCGGCAATATGTCTGCCGCCATCGCTGTACCGGGCAAAGACGGAGAGATTGTCGGCCAGTAGATAGTTGGCTCCGACCGAGTAGGAGAGATAATTGAAGTTGTAATCGACGGGGGCGGTGGAGCCTGCAGGAATTAGGCTGGTTTGCGCCTCCGCAGGGTCGATGAAATTGTCGTTGTTGAAATCGAACGACGTGACGCCGTTGCCGAACCCGGTGTCGGCGCCGGAAATGGTTCCTTTCGCATTACCGAAATCGTACCGGACACTGCCATCCAGTGTCAGATTTCCAGCCTCGAAACTCGCCGAGGCAAAGGGTGCGTAGGTATCGTACTGAACATCGTAATTGCGCCGGCAGCAATTGCCGAAGAAACTGGCCCCGAAGCCAACGGTGCCGTCCTGTGTGACGAGATTCCCGCCAGCGTCCCGCACATCGATCAGCACGGAATTCCCGCCCCCTTCGGTGCTTTGCAGGAACGAGGTCCACAGCCAGTCGGTGTTGATTTCCTGCCGCGACGCATAGAAGCCGGCGGTGAACGCCAGTTTGTTGCCGCCGATTTCGACTTCGTTCGACAGGCGCAGGTCGTTGGTAAAATTGTCGAGATTGTTCAGGCGGACGTTGAACAGCACCACACTGGTGATCAATCCGTTCCCGCCGAGCGATGCCGGATCCGTGATCAGCTGACCGCGGTTGGGGCCGCTGGCAAAGAACAGGCTTGATCCGGCGCCTCCAACACCATCGGCCACATCCTGGGCTTCTCCGACGCTTGCCGGGAAGGGCGAGGTGAAGCCGCCGCTGTTGGACGCATAGCGGAAGCGCTCGGTCATCACCCAGCCGCCGCCGAATTCGACCTCTGCTTCTAGCCCGATCGCCTCCGAACGTACGCTCAGCCCATCGCGCATGTTGAAGCTTCGCGGTTCGTTGTCGCCGTCCAGCGTCAGCGAGTTGGTGATAAACCGCGATTGCAGCGCGGCGGTACCGACGTCGAAATTCGGGAGGCTACTGTAGACAGGGTCGCTGCCGGTCCCGGTCACCAGGACGGGATATGGCAGGAAGGTAGCCGTATTGTCGTCGAGGTACTTCCCGTAAACGCGGACATAGCCGCCGGAAAATTCCTTGGTCAAATTTGCCTTGATCTGACCGCCCCGGGATCCTTGGAAGCCCAGTTCGCGGGCGCCTTCGCCAACCCTGGCGTAGCCGCCGACGTGGAAATACAGATCGGGTCCGATTGCCTTGCCCGCATCGAAGTCGACACGGTAGGTTTCGTAATCGAGGCCTGCGGTCAGCGCAACCGCGCCGCCTTCCTCGCGGCCGGTCTTGGAGATGAAGTTGATCACCCCGCCCGGCGCGTTGGATGCGAAGGTGGACGCGGAACCGCCGCGGACGGCCTCGACCCGGGCGACCGTGCGGTCGGCGCGAAGGAAATTGTCGGCGTTGCCAAAGATTATATCGCCGAATTCCAGGACCGGCAGTCCATCTTCCTGAAGCTGGATGTAGCGCGCTCCGCCGGTCGATACCGGGAGGCCGCGAATGGCGATGTTGGCGTTACCTTCTCCGCCGGACGCTTCAGAACGAATGCCGGGGAGCTGACGGATCAGGTCGGCAGAGGAGCTGGGATTAAGGTCGGATATCGCTTCGGCGCCGAGGGAACTAACGGAGACGGAGCTTTCCAGCTGATTCTGCCCCCGGGCGACGGCGGTTACGACAATCGCAGTGTCTGCGAATTCATCGTCCGCGGCTGCTTCTTGCGAATTGCCGTCCTGTGCGAACGCTGGTGCGGTCAGGCTGGTCACGGCCAAGGCGGTAAGGGCAGCACTGCCCTTCAGAACATTGAGAAATTTCATCGGAATCCCCTCTCCCAGGAAATCTGGTTCGACCGCTTTGGTGCGATTCGCCACCTTAGCTACGGACCATTACAATCGATTGCAACAGCAAAGTTGCAATCGTTTGTAATTTCGCATACTCACGGTGCCAAGCACACTTGGGAGAGTGGAATGTCAGAGAAAAGCGTCGGCCTCGCGGCGAACCCGGCTGCAGTGACCAAGCCTCGGCTATCGCTGCCGCGGATCGTTGAAATGAACATCGGCTTCTTCGGTCTGCAGTTCAGTTTCGGACTGCAGCAGGCAAATATGGGGCCGATCTACGGGTTCCTGGGCGCTGACGAAGCTACCATGCCGCTGCTCTGGCTTGCCGGTCCGATGACCGGGCTGCTGATCCAGCCGATCATCGGCGCGATGAGTGATCGCACAAACACGCGCTATGGCCGGCGGACACCGTATTTCCTGATTGGCGCGATCATCTGCTCGATCAGCCTGTTGCTGATGCCTTACAGCCCCGCGCTGTGGGTGGCGGCATCGCTGCTGTGGATTTTGGACGCAGGCAACAACATCACGATGGAGCCCTATCGCGCCTATGTCGCAGACCGCCTTCGGGCGGATCAGCGGTCGATCGGGTTTTTGACGCAAAGCGCGTTTACCGGTCTTGCGCAAACTTTGTCCTATCTCGCCCCGTCGCTGCTGACAGCCTTCGTCGCCTCCGATGTACTGGACAGCAACGGCATTCCCGTGATCGTCAAGATCGCCTTCATCATCGGTTCGATCCTGTCGATTTCGACGATCCTCTGGTCCATCGTCCGGGTCCCCGAATTGCCACTGACCGAACGTGAGGTGGCCAAGCTGGAGGCCAACCCGCTGACTGCAACGGGCGCGATGAAGGATATCGTGGTTGCCATTCGTGAAATGCCCCGACCCATGCGGCAACTCGCGCTTGCGATGCTGTGCCAATGGTACGGAATGTTCGTCTATTGGCAGTTTATTGCTTTTGCCCTGTCCCGATCGCTCTACGGCACAAGCGACACCTCCTCGACCGGATTCCGGGAGGCCGCACTGACTGCACAGCAGATCGGGGCATTTTACAATTTCATCGCCTTCCTCAGCGCGTTGCTGCTGATTCCGGTGGTCCGCAGATTCGGCGCCCGTTCGGCGCACGCATTCTGCCTGACGGCTTCG
>NZ_JAXMJI010000090.1:0-34057 GCF_034376665.1 Allopontixanthobacter sp.
GGAGTGACTCATGGGGACATTGTCAGCGCGGTCGAGGCAGCCAATCAGGAAACCGGCGGATCGGTGGTGGAGATGGGAGAGGCCGAATATATGGTTCGTGCCTCGGGCTATCTCGCCAATCTGGAGGATTTCCGCCGGATCTCGCTCAAGACCGCCTCCGGGGGGGTGCCGGTCACACTAGACGATGTGGCGCATATCCAGCTCGGGCCGGAACTGCGGCGCGGGATCGCCGAACTCAATGGCGAGGGCGAAGTGGCGGGAGGCATTATAGTGCTGCGCCAGGGGGCCGATGCGCGCACGGCCATCGCCGCAGTGGAGGAAAGACTGGACGTATTGCGGGCCAGTCTGCCCGAAGGAGTCGAAGTTGTGACCACTTATGACCGGTCGCAATTGATCGATGCCTCAGTCAGCAATCTTGCCACCAAGCTGATCGAGGAATTCATCGTGGTCGGCGTCATCTGCGCGCTGTTCCTGTGGCACGCAAGATCGGCACTGGTGGCGATCATCACCTTGCCGCTGGGGGTGCTGGCGGCATTTATCGTCATGCGGTTTCAGGGGGTCAATGCCAATATCATGTCCTTGGGCGGCATTGCGATTGCGATTGGCGCGATGGTCGATGCGGCCATCGTGATGGTCGAAAACATGCACAAACATCTGGAACATTGGACGGAGGAAAATCCCGACACTGCCATCACCAGCGATCAGCGCTGGCGGATAGTCGCAGAAGCTTCGAAGGAAGTCGGCCCGGCACTGTTTTTCAGCCTGCTGATCATCACCATGTCTTTCCTCCCGGTATTTACCTTGCAGGCACAGGAAGGACGGCTGTTCGCACCGCTTGCCTTTACCAAGACTTATTCGATGGCGGCTGCCGCTATTTTGTCGATCACTCTTGTACCGGTGCTGATGGGCTGGCTGATCCGGGGCAAGATCCCGCGCGAGGATGGCAATATCCTTAACCGGTCCCTGACCCGAGCCTATCGCCCCGGCCTCGACTGGGTGATGCAGCGGCCAAAAGCGACGCTGGTCATTGCAGCGCTGGTGTTCCTGACCGCGCTTGTACCGTTCTCGCGGCTGGGAGGTGAATTTCTGCCGCCGATGGATGAAGGTGATTTGCTCTACATGCCCAGCGCCTTGCCCGGCCTGTCGGCCGGCCAGGCATCGCAATTGCTCCAGCGCACCGACCGGTTGATTAAATCCGTGCCCGAAGTGGCCACCGTGTTTGGCAAAGCCGGCCGGGCAGACACCGCGACCGATCCTGCACCCCTGGCGATGTTCGAAACGACGATCCAGTTCAAACCGCGTGACCAATGGCGCGACGGGATGACGCCGGACCGGCTGGTAGAAGAGCTCGACCGCGTGGTGCAGGTGCCCGGTCTCGCCAATGTGTGGGTGCCGCCGATCCGCAACCGGATCGACATGCTGGCGACGGGCATCAAAAGCCCGATCGGAGTCAAGGTGTCCGGTGAGAATCTGGCCGAGCTGGAGCGGATTGCACTGCAAGTGGAGCGCGCGGCGGGGCAGGTGCCCGGTGTCAGTTCTGCATTGGCGGAACGGCTGACGGGCGGGCGTTATATCGATGTCGATATCGACCGGGCGGCGGCGGCGCGATACGGCCTCAACATCGCCGATGTGCAGCAAATCGTGTCCGGCGCGATTGGCGGAGCGAATGTCGGCCGCACGGTAGAAGGGCTGGCGCGTTACCCGATCAATGTTCGGTATCCGCGCGAAATACGTGACAGTGTGGATGAATTGCGCAGCCTCCCGTTGCTCACACCGAGGGGACAGCAGATCACCCTGGGGACCGTTGCGCAGATTGAAGTGAGCGACGGGCCGCCGATGCTCAAGAGCGAACAGGGGCGGCCTACCAGCTTTGTCTATGTCGATGTGCGCGGGCGCGATCTTGCCTCGGTAGTCGGCGACATTCAGCAAGCCGTCGCCCGCGAGATTGAACTCCCGCCGGGGGTCAGCCTGTCCTATGCCGGGCAATTCCAATATCTGACCCGCGCTTACGAGCGGCTGCAAATCGTGGTTCCGGCCACGCTCGCAATCATTTTCCTGCTGCTGTACCTGATCTTCCGGCGGCTGGATGAAGCGCTGCTGATCATGGGAACGCTGCCCTTTGCGCTCACCGGCGGGTTCTGGCTGCTGTATCTGATGGGTTACAACCAGTCGGTGGCAACCGCAGTCGGGTTTATCGCCTTGGCCGGGGTTTCGGCAGAGTTTGGCGTGGTCATGATGATCTATCTCAAGGCCGCGCTGACCCGGAACGCTGGCGCGCTTCACGGGGCAGAACGCACGGAAGACGATGTCCGCGCCGCGATCCGCGAAGGCGCGCTGCTGCGCGTGCGGCCCAAGGCGATGACTGTGGCAGTGATCCTGGCCGGCCTGTTCCCGATCCTGATCGGCACGGGCGCGGGCTCCGAAGTGATGAGCCGCATTGCCGCGCCGATGATTGGCGGCATGATCACCGCGCCGCTATTGTCCATGTTCGTATTGCCCGCAGCCTATCTGTTGCTGCGACGCCCCCAGGCTGCCAAGCCCGCCCCAACTGAAGGAGAATAACTATGCGCTATTTAACCTGGATGAATTTGCTTGTCCTGCCGTTTGCACTGGCGGCCTGCGACAACGCCCATGATGCCGAGATGCCCATGGAAAATGAAGACATGGCGATGACCGCAGACGAAATGCCGATGAACGGCGACACTATGCCGATGACACAGTCGGGCACTGTTCGCGCGGCTAGCGCGGAAGGAACGGTGGCGGCAATCGATGCCGATGCGGGCACGATTACTATGGAGCACGGCCCCGTTCCGGCGATGGAATGGCCTGCTATGACCATGGCATTCGATGCATCCCAGCCAATCCGCGATCAGGTTTCAGTGGGGGACACAGTCACTTTCGAGTTCGAGACAAGCGATAAAGGCAATCGTATTATTTCAGTCAGCAAGCGCTAGCCCGCGCAGCATGACAGCCTCGACACATCCTTGTCGAACGTCTGCGCCGCCAGCTTTAGCCCTTCGACAGTGGTTAGATAAGGGAAGATCGTGTCGCCAAGTGCGGCGCTTGTCATGCCGTGCTTGATAGCGAGCACCAGTGTTTGGATCGAATCTGCACCTTCGGGGGCCATGATCTGACCGCCAAGCAAGCGGTCACCGGCTTTGTCCGCGACCAGCTTGATCAACCCGCGCGTATCGCGCGCTGCTAGCGCACGCGGCACGGCATCGAGCGGCAACAGCGAAACCTTGACATCCAGGCCCAGTGCGCGCGCCGCCGTTTCGGTAAGTCCGACGCTGGCGACCTGCGGATCGGAAAATACAACTGCTGGCATGGCGCTGCTGTCATAAGGGTTTTGATTGCCTTCTACTGCATTGCGCGCGGCCAGCTTTGCCCCATAGGCAGCCATATAGACGAACTGATCGCGTCCCGTGACATCGCCCGCCGCATAGATGCCGGGGACTGAAGTTTCGAGAAAATCATCGACCATGATCCCGCCACCTTGGGCAAGCGCAACGCCGTGTTCCTCCAGACCCAGCCCGTCACTATTGGGGCGGCGTCCGGTAGCAACCAGCACCTGCTCGGCGGCAATCGTCGGGCCGTCCAAGTCGCCAGCGCAGGTCAGCTCAATCCCGCCGACCGTCCGCACAATGCTGTGATAGCGCACGCCCGCGCATACCCGCACACCTTCGGCCTCCAGATAGAATTGCAGCGCGGCGCCAAGTTCCGGGTCCAACTCGGGCAGCAGGCGGCTGCGGCAGCAGATGGTAACGGCCACGCCCAGGCGCGCGAACATCTGGCCCAGTTCGACCCCGATGACTCCGCCGCCGATCACCAACAGCGATTTGGGCAGGCGTTCCAGCGCCAGCGCGGTGGTGCTGGTGAGATAGGGCACATCATCCAGCCCCTGTATCGGCGGCACGGCGGCGCGCGCGCCCATTGCCAGGATAACTTTGCCGGCCTGCATCGGCGCATCGCCAGCGATCATTGCTCCATCGGCAAAGAGGACCTTGCCCTCGATATAGCTGACGCCTTCATAAGCGGGCAGCAGATCGACATATTTCTTCTGCCGCAATTCGCCGACCAGCTCGTCCTTCGACGCTGCGAGCGCGCTCCAGTCTTCGAGCTGCACGTTGCCGCCTAGCCCCGCAAAGCGCCCGGCAGCCTTGCCGCCATGCACCGCTTCGGCTGCCCGGATCAGCGTCTTGGACGGAACGCATCCTACATTGACGCAGGTGCCGCCGATCGTCCCATGCCCGATCAACGCGACTTTCGCGCCCAGTTCGGACGCAGTGATGGCGGCGGAAAATCCTGCTGAGCCCGCACCGACTACGGCCACATCAAAAGATGATTTGTCATTCTGGCCGATCGCGCAGCACTTGGTTTCACCTAATTGCAGGTCCATTATTTGTTCCTTGGAGGCAGTGAGAGCGCTGAATTGGGGTAACTCCCCTGAAGGTCAGGTCTTTACCATCGCGCTGATATCGGAGGCGAAGCTAGGATAGGCGAAGATCATGGCCTTGATCTGGTTGGCGGTCAGGTTCGCCCCCATCGCCATGGCGAACAGATTGATCTGTTCCTCTGACCCCGGACCAATCAGGTGAGCGCCAAGGATTCGGCCGGTTACTTGTTCGACGAGGACTTTGTAACCCGTCCACTTCGCTCCCACCCGGAGCGAGGAATACCAATCCTGCGTTCTTTCGAAATTGACATCGACCTTCAGCCCTTGCTCGCTTGCGTCTGCCACCGAAAGGCCAACACTAGCAACCATGGGCAAAGTAAAAACGACGCTCGGGATGGGCGGGTAATCAACGCTGCGCTCATCCCGGCCCGACAACAGGTTTTTGCCGGCTATGCGCGCTTCATAGGCCGATACTGGGGTCAATTTCAGGCCGCTATCGGCGCAATCGCCCGCGGAAAATATCGCGGGATTGGTGGTTCGCATCGCGCTATTTACCACGATGCCCCTGGGCCCATGCTCGACATTGGCGGCTTCCAGGTTGAGCGCGTCGAGATTGGGTACACGCCCCGTGGCGTGGACCACGGTGTCGCAAGTAACCGTTTCGATACCTTCCCGCGTCTGGACAGAGACAACCAACTCGCCGCCCGCTTCCTCGATTTTTAGCACCTTGGCCTTGGTGCGCAGATTTACCCCGAGTTCTGCGGTCGCCTCGGCCAGCATCGAAACCAGATCCTCATCGAAATTGCCAAGCGGCCGCTCCATCATTTCCAGCACCGTGACCTCATGTGCACCAGCGCGTTTCGCGATATGGGAGAATTCCATGGCAATGAATCCTCCGCCGACAAATACAACCCGGTCAGGATGGTCTGATAGCTCAAGAAAATCGGTACTGGTGATCAGCAGATCCTCGCCGGGGATGTTCAGCGTCATTGGCCGCGCTCCTGTGGCGATGTGGAAATGCCGCGCGCGCAAGGTTTCGCCGTTCAGTTCGATCGTGTCGGGGCCAGTAAACCGTGCTTCGCCATGCAACGTTTTCGCGCCCGCTTTTTGAAGACCAGCTTCAACTCGCTGCGGCATGGCGTCGGTGAAGCTACGCTTGAATGCCATCATATCAGCCCAATCGACCGAGATTTCGCCCTCAAGCCCTTTGTGCTTCAGACGTTCTATCCATTCTACGCCCTCTGAAACGGCCACCAGCATCTTCTTGGGATCGCAGCCACGCAATGCGCAGGTTCCGCCGTATGGCAACTGGTCGATGCTGGCCACACGCCAGCCCGCGCCCGCAGCCATCCGGGTGACAACGTTGCCCCCAGTCCCTGCACCGATCACTATCAGGTCGTAGTCAAATCCATTGGCCATGTGTGATTCCAATTCGTGAGGCAGGGTTGCTCAATCATCGTGCAAGAGGTCATTCGCCGGACAACACCTGCAGATCTCTTGAAGCGCGCCTGGCGGCGCCACATGACATAGACGGTCAGAGCAACGAAAAGTGCCAGCGCCAGCAGCAATACAAAATCGAGATAGCCGACAAGTGCCGCCAGACCGATCAGGCCGGCTAATACGATCAGTACTGGGGTGAAGCAGCACAAGGAGGCGATGACTGTGCCGATCAGCCCCGCGCCCAGCAGCGTCTTGTTGTTCAACCGCTTATGGTCTCGCCGTAGCGCGCGCGGGATAACCCGCGTTGGTCGAAGCCGCAGCAATCGCGGCGGGGTTGGTGCGGGCTGGATCATAGGCGGCGCGCGCGGTCTTGGCCGCGAAATCGACATTGACTTCGCTTACTCCGGCGACACCTTCCATCGCCTTCTTCACGGTAATCGGGCACATGGCACAGGTCATGTTTTCGATTGCGAAAGTGGTATGCGCCTGCGCGGTTGACGCGGCTACCGGGCGATCCTCACCTGCAATGCCAAGCGCCAGAACAACTCCGCCACCCGCCAGCGCCAGCACAGCCAGAGCAACCATCAGGGTCCTTTTCATCAGCGTATTCCTTTCAATAAAACCACGGGGCCCACCAATCGATGGTGAGCGCCAGGATGACGATGGAGAGGCCCAGCCACAGCACCGTCTTGGTGGTGCGCGCCGACCTGGGGCGCGCGCAGTAGGACCCGTCCTCGCACGCAGGTTTCGGCTTGAAATAGACGTGCCAGAAACCGAATCCGATCAAGGCCAGCGTTACGCCGCCGACATAGGGCTTATAGGGTTCAAGCGCGGTCAGGTTCGCGATCCACGCCCCCGAAATGCCCAAGCTCACCAGCAGCAGCGGCACGATGCAGCAGGCCGAAGCCAGCCCCGCCCCGATCAATGCGCCGCCCGCAAGCCAGTTCGCCCGTTTCGGCTCGGAATTTTCGGCGAGGTTTGGCAGCCCGGTTTCCGGCGTTGAAGCCATGATGCGAATCCTTTCTTCCAACTCTATGATTGGCAGTGTAAGCTCTGTAGCCGCTACAGACTCAAGAGGTTTTTGCATGGATCATCAAATCGGCATCCTGCGCGCCCAGCTTGCCCGTAAGACCGGCTGCAATCTGGAAACCATCCGTTATTACGAAAAGGTGGGGTTGCTGCCCGACCCGCCGCGCAACGCCAATGGGTACCGCGTCTATCCACCCGATTTGGTGGGGCGCCTGCAATTTGTCATGAGTGCGCGTGATCTCGGCTTTTCCATGGAGGAAATCCGCTCGCTGCTGTCGCTGACCGATACTGGTGCACAAACCTGCGCTGAGGTGATGGCGAAAACCCAGGCGCATCTTGCAGTCGTTCGTTGCCGGATAACAGATCTTCAGAAAATCGAGCAGACGCTGTCGCAAATTCTGACCGAATGTTCGGGCGAAAATGTGCCCCAATGCGCCATCCTAAGCGTGCTGGAGCGGCGCGTCTGATCCTCCCAAACTGATCCTTTGCAGCGCTGCATGTGCAGCACAATTTGACGCTCAGCGGCCACCGAAATTTGCCGGTAAACGGGTGCACAGCCCGGTCAGCGCGAAGATCCCTGCACCGATCCGTGATTACCCTCTGGCGCAAGGTCCTCGTGCCGGGCGTCGGGTCATACCTTGGCGCTCCGCAGACGCAGGGAGTTGAGCACCACCGAAATTGAGGATGCGCTCATTGCAAAGGCGGCGAACATCGGGCTGATCAGGATGCCGAATGTGGGAAACAACACGCCCGCTGCGATCGGCACGCCCGCCGTGTTGTAGACCAGCGCGAAGAACAGGTTCTGCCGGATATTGCGCATGGTGGCGCGGGCGAGCCGCCGCGCGCGCACGATGCCTTCGAGGTTTCCCTTGACCAGCGTAATACCCGCGCTCTCGATGGCAACATCGGCTCCGGTGCCCATGGCGATACCGACATCGGCTTGCGCGAGCGCCGGGGCGTCATTGACTCCGTCGCCCGCCATGGCGACTTTTGCCCCTGCGGCTTGCAGTTCGCGAATGATGCGGACCTTGTCCTGGGGCAGGACATCGGCGCGAATCTCGTCGATGCCCAGGCGCGCAGCGACCGCCTTGGCCGTGCGCTCGTTATCGCCAGTTGCCATGATGATCCGCAGCCCGAGCGCATGCAGGTCCCTGAGTGCTGCCGGGGTCGTTTCCTTAACCGGATCGGCCACGCTGACCAGCCCGGCCACCTGGCCCCCAAGGATGACGAACATCACCGTCTCGCCGTCATCGCGCCGGGCATTGGCCTTGCCGGTCAGTGTCGCTGCTTCAAGGCCGAGATCGCGGACCAGCGCGATATTGCCCAGCGCCACGGCCTGACCGCCCACTGTGCCTTTGACCCCCTTGCCAGTAATCGCCTCGAAGTCGCTGGCATCGTCTATCGCCACCCCGCGTTCTTCGGCGCCGCGCACGATGGCTTCCGCCAGCGGATGCTCCGACCCTCGTTCGAGCGACGCGGCGAGCCGCAGGACTTCGTCTTCGTCAAAGCCATCCTCGGGCATCACCGCAACGAGCCGCGGTTTGCCTTCGGTCAAAGTGCCGGTCTTGTCGACGATCAGCGTGTCGATGGTCTCGAACCGTTCGAGCGCCTCGGCATTCTTGATCAACACACCGGCTTGCGCACCGCGCCCCGTTGCGGTCATGATTGACATTGGCGTTGCCAGGCCCAGCGCGCAAGGGCAGGCGATGATCAGCACCGCCACCGCCGCCACCAGGCCGTAGGAGAGCGCCGGGGCCGGCCCCCAGATCGCCCAGCCGATGAAGGCGAGAACAGCGATCCCGATAACGGCGGGGACAAACAGACCGGCAACCTTGTCGGCATATTTCTGGATCGGCGCGCGCGAACGCTGGGCGGCCGCGACCATCCCGACTATCTGCGCCAGCATGGTTTCCGAACCCACCCTTGTCGCTTCGATGATCAGCGAGCCGGTGCCGTTGATCGTCGCCCCGGTTACGGAATCGCCCGCGACCTTTTCCACTGGAACCGGCTCGCCGCTGATCATGCTTTCATCGACCGATGAGCGCCCGTCTTGCACGACCCCGTCAACCGGTACCTTTTCCCCGGGGCGGACCCGCAGCCGGTCCCCGACGACGACATCATCGAGCGCAATTTCTTCCTCGGTCCCGTCAGACCGGATGATCCGGGCGCTTTTGGCCGCCAGATCGAGCAGGGCGCGGATTGCCTTGCCAGTGCCTTCGCGGGCCCGCAGTTCCATCACCTGGCCAAGCAGAACCAGCGTGACGATCACCGCAGCGGCTTCGAAATAGACCCCGACGTTGCCTTCGGCATCGCGGAAGCCATCGGGAAATATCTGCGGCGCTATGATGGCAACAATGCTGAACAACCATGCGGCCATTACCCCCATGCCGATCAGCGAGAACATGTTGAGCTTCATCGTCCGGAACGAATTCCACCCGCGCATGAGGAACGGCCAGCCGCACCACAGGACGACGGGCGTCCCCAAGGCAAATTCGATCCACAGCGTGGTGCGCTCGCCAATCGCTTCGCGAATGCCAAGGCCGAGAAAGGGCCCCATGGTGAGGATCAGCAGCGGGATGGTGAGGACGGTCCCAATCCAGAACCGCCGGGTAAAATCGACCAGTTCGGGGTTGGGACCATCATCGGCCATTCCGGCTGATTCCAGCTCCAGTCCCATGCCGCAGATCGGGCAGGATCCCATTTTGGTCTGCCGGACCTGCGGATGCATCGGACAAGTATAGACTGCCCCGTCATATCCAGGCGGCACGAGGTCATATTCTCCCATGTCCTCGACCTGTTGCTGATGTTCGCCTTCGCCATGACAACGCGCGTGCTCACCCGATGCCCCGTCAACTTCGCTCTGAAGTACGAGATGCATGCCGCATTTGGGGCATTTGCCGGGATTGTCCTGCTGAATTTCAGGATGCATCGGACAGGTGTAGATGCTCACGATGTGCGGCCTCGCCCGAAGTAGCGATAAAGCGGCACTCCAAGCAGGGCGATATACCAACCCCACAGAAAGCTTCCTGCTGCCCCGGCAAGAAACCCGCTCAATGTCAGCCACTCAAAGCCTGGCAGGAGCGGAGCCCAAGCCTCATGCATGTGAAATTGCCTTGGTGTAAGTAGCCCGAAGGCGATACAAATCAGATAGGATACGAGCAAGAATACGCTCAAAGTCCAGCCCCAGTGGATGACCCTGGCTTTCAAAGTCTGTGTTTGCATTTCGTCCTCCTGATTTGCCCCCAAGCTGTTGTGCAAACTTGCGGGTCATTTTGGCAAGCGAAACCATGATCGCGATGAAAGTAGTTGTCGCGGTGTTCGAGACCTTTACCGCCATTCCTTGCCGTTGTGTTCGAGTGGGCGCCCCCAATTGCCGCCGAAGATTTCAGGCCGACCGGCCTGTTGGCCGGCTGCCAGCAATCCTCAATTGGTTGTAAAGCACCATTGACACCAGAGTTCTGGATACGTAAAGCTTACTTTCCATAACGGAAAGGAACATTAGCATAGCAAGGCGCCGAAGCCCGGCTCACCGCCGCTATCCGATACGTTGGTCCCTCACTGGCTTTCAAGATCGCCGACCTGTTCGGACGGCCGATCGAGGCCATTTTCACCAATCCATAAAAGGAGAATCAGGAATGAAACACGCTCTCATGGTGTCGGCGCTGCTGACACTCGGCTGCTCGCCAATCTCGCCGCTCGCTGCCGCACCGCAACCCGCCGCTATCTCCGTCGGGGAAGTGCGGATGGATCATATCTCGATTGTCGAAATGGGCGCTGGCGACCCCGTTATTCTCATTCCGGGGCTCTCGACCCCGCGAGGCGTCTGGGAGGGAGTCGCAGCGGAACTGGCCAAAAGCCATCGGGTATTGCTCGTGCAGGTGAATGGATTTGGCGGCGACGATCCTGGAGGCAACTTGCGAGAAGGGATTTTGGAGGGGGCGGTCTCAGATATCGTCGCGTTCATGCGCCAGAAGAAGATCGAAAAGCCCGCCGTGATCGGCCATTCGATGGGGGGCGTGCTCTCGCTGATGATAGCGTCGCGTCACAAGGATGCGCTTGGCCGAGTTATGGTGGTCGATGCTCTTCCTTACCTGGGAGTGCAGCTTGCTCCCCCCGGGACTGACATCACAGTCGCCCAAGTGATGCCCACCGCTCGTCAAATGCGGGACACTGTTGCGGCTGCCTATGGCATGGTGCCTGACGCTGAGGCTGCGGCTCAGAACGTCAAGGGAATGGCGATAAAGGAGACCAGCCGAAAGAAGATGCAAGCTTGGGCTATGGCGGCTGATGCACGAGTTGCGGGACAAGTCGTATTCGAGATTCTGACCACTGATCTACGGCCCGAAATGATCGAGATTAACGCCCCGGTGACGGTAATTTACCCGTGGAGTTCACAAGGTCTGCCCAAGGAACGGCTCGATGCTTTCTATCGCCGCCAGTTCGCGGAGGTTGGGCAGACGCAGTATGTTGCTCTACCCGATGCCGGCCATTTCGTGATGTTGGATCAGCCGGAGCTGTTCCAGGAACAGGTGATGCAATTCCTCGATCGGCGCCACTAGGTCGATCGAGAATCTCTCTCCCCCATCTGCCCGCTGACCGTGCTACGGCTGCGACCCCATTCGCTACGAGGTAGTCATCATTGACCCCCCCGTAGCCGTCTCTGTCACGTTGGCGATGGTGTTCAAGCTGTTCTGAAGAAGCAGCACTGCCGCGCTGGAGGGGGGCCCAGCGCGGCAGGCTCGACAGGGCCGAATGGGGCCCCGTGAACGGTTCTGGCTACATCCACACTGCGGAGGCGGGGTTCGTCTGTTGCATCATGGCTCCGCAATAGCGGCCGTATTCCTCCGCATAGCGGTGGTTGAGCAATGTCTTGTTCTGGGGCGAGGTGTTCTCGACCAGGTCGGGCAGCCAGCTATCTTCTTCCTGATAAACGTGCTGCGCCACGGCACTGCGGATGTGTTCAAGTTTCTCGTCCCATTCGGGAGTCAGCGGATCGAGCTTTTCGAGCTTCGCCAACTGGATCTTGGTCATGGCGTGTTCTTCATACGCCATGCCGGCATGGGTCTTGCCGCTGTCTTCCGCCACGAGCGGATAGACCACAGCTTCTTCGGCGGTTGCGTGGCCGGTTAGTTCAGTCGCAAGCTGCTTGATGGCCTGTGCCCGGGCGGAGGCTCCCTGCGCCTGTTTCGCTTCTTCGAACAGACCTTCAATTCCCTTGTGTTGATCGACGATCATCCGCAGCCAGTCCTCGCCCGAGGCCAGCTTTTCGATCTTGCGCCGCGCCTCGGCGCGCTCCTCATCGGAGGCCGCAGGGGTGACGGCGGCTGCAACTCTATCCAGAAACGACATTGCTTGCTCCTTCTCGAATTCTTACCGGATTTAATTCGGTCCAAGGGGTTTGCCGCGAAGATCGTGTTCAACCCGTTCACCGTTCCTCATCCTCACAAATCCAATGGCTCGGTCAGGCAAGGGTTCCGTTGATAAAAGTTAGCCTTCGTGCACCTCTGCGCATTCGAGCAAATGACTTCCGTACGGCTTCCCCTCCGTCCGCTCGCACCCAAGCGCCGCAAGGCATGATCGCCAATGTCCCGCCCGATCAAACGAGCATTCCTGCTAGACGAAATTCTCTTCGCCCATGGCGGATCGCAAGACCGGCTCGTGTCCACGGCGCTCCACTAATTCATCGGGGTAATTGGCCTTCAGCTCCCGCGCGAACCAGGCGAGAGTCATTTCGAGGCCCTCACGCAGAGGTGTGGTTGGCTGCCAGCCAAGCAGTTCCCTCGCCCGCGCAATGTCCGGTCGGCGTCGGCGCGGATCGTCCGTGGGTAGATCGCAGTAATCAAGATCGAGCGGATGGCCGATGATCGCTGCCAATGCGCTGGCAAGCTGCTTTATTGTGATCTCTTCCGGGTTACCGATATTGATCGGCTGCAAGTCCGGCATCGGGCATTCCATCAGCTTCCGCAGCCCGTCGACCGTGTCGGCGACATAGCAGAAGCTGCGCGTCTGGCTGCCATCGCCATATACCGTCAAAGGCTCACCGGACAGCGCCTGGCACACCAGGTTGGAAATGACCCGGCCGTCGTCAATGCGCATATTCGGCCCGTAGGTGTTGAAGATCCGTGCCACGCGGATTTCCGATCGGCCTGCGCGGTCGTAATCGAACGCAAGCGTCTCGGCCGCGCGCTTTCCTTCGTCGTAACAGGCCCGCGGCCCGGTGCAATTGACATGGCCGCGGTAATCTTCCTGCTGCGGGTGCACTTCGGAATCGCCGTAAACCTCGCTTGTGGATGCCAGCAGGAAGCGGGCACCCGATTGCTCCGCCAGACGCAGCAGGCGATTGGTTCCCAGGACGCTGGTCAGCAGCGTGTGCTCCGGGTTGATCTGGTAGAGGATCGGGGAGGCCGCACAGGCGAGATTATAGATGCGGGTGAACTCGCCCGCCCGCCGCATCACCTGGTTTGGAAGCGGCTGGGTGATGTCGGCTTCAACGAAATCGAAATGTCCGTAATCTTGCAGCAACATCAGGTTGGATTCGCGGGACGACTGGAGATTGTCGATACAGACGACGCGGTGCCCGTTTTCGAGCAGTGCCCGACACAGGTGCGAGCCGATGAAGCCGGCCCCGCCTGCAACCAAGGTGAGACCTTCACGAATATGCATTCTGCGCCCCCTTTCCACTGCCGCTGACGGACAAGCGCGCCGCGCACGCCAGGTCCAGATACTGCCCTTTCATGCCACCAACCCGCGGCGTTCGAGTTCGCTGCGCGCCTCGCTGACGCGGTCCTCGGCCGTTTGCGCCGAGACCCACTGCGCGAGATCGGCAAGCCCTGCCGCAAAGTCTTCCTGCGCTTCGAAGCCGAGCGTCTTGCGCGCCAGTTCCGTATCGCAGAAGCAGTGCCGGATATCGCCCGTGCGGGATTTGCCGACGATCTCCGCTTCGATGTCTTCGCAGCCCATAGCCGCCGCCAGATCCCGCGCGACGCTTGCAATCGAGCGGTCCTGGCCGGACCCGATGTTGAACGTACCGCCTGCGGCACCGGGATGAAACAGCGCCTCGGTGAACGCCCGAGCGACATCGCGAACATGCACGAAATCGCGGCGTTGCTCGCCGTCTTCGAAGATCATCGGTGACTGCCCGTTGAGCAAGCGGGACGCAAAGATTGCGAGCACGCCGGTATAGGGGTTCGATAACGCCTGACCTGGGCCGTAAACATTGAACAGGCGAAGACAGACGCTCTCGATACCATAGGGGGCACTCATGATATGGGTGGTCCGCTCCTGCACAAATTTGCCGAGCGCATAGATCGAGGTAAGATTGGGCCGCTTCCATTCGGGCGTTGCGACCGGCGTCATCGGTCGGCCCTGGCTGTCGAGCGGCTCCCAATTGGCCTGTCCGTCCCGCAGGCCCGGGCGCGCGGCGTCCTCCACCAGGGCTCCATCGGCGTTGTGGTACAGTCCCTCGCCGTAAATGCTCATCGACGACGCCGTGACTACCCGGCGCACCGGGTGGTCGATCAGCCGTTCGAACAACACCGCAGTGCCGACATCATTGGCCGAAGTGTACCGCTCCACCTCGTACATCGACTGGCCCACACCAACTTCGGCCGCGAGGTGGATCACGCTGTCGATATCCTGGAGCGCCGTTGCAACGGCGTCACCGTTGCGAACATCGGCGCGGACGAATTCGACGTCGCGCGGAAAATCCGGTGTCCCGGTGTTTCCGTGCACTTGCTCGACCAGGCTATCGAGCACGCGAATCCGATGTCCGCAATTTAGCAGCTCTTTGGTGACTGCCTTGCCGATAAAACCGGCGCCGCCAGTTACCAGGATTGTTTCAGGCAAATCTCATTCCTTCCACAATATATCTATTATTTATCTTTGGCGATTGCCCGGAAATCACGCGTTTTATTTAAAATTCCATCATTAACATTTATCAGAATAAACATATGTTATTTCTAATAATCTTTTGAGTCTCTAACCATGGACCTTGAATGCATCTTCTTCTTGCTTGTTCCCAAAGCGACCATCCTCTTGATCAGGCACGCCGCCCACGCGCATCTCGGACAGGTCCTCTCGGGACGTACTGCGGGAGGGCAACTTACCTTCGAGGGCGTGAAGCAGGCACAGCAACTCGCACGGCACCTGGCCCACGAAACGATTACCGAAGTGCATACCAGCCCCGTCCTGCGCGCACGCGAAACGGCGCAGGAACTCGCGGCGACCTTGGGAACCGATGCAAGGATCGACGATGCGTTCAACGAGGTCGATTTCGGTGAGTGGACAGGAAGAAGCTTTGGCGACCTTGCCCGCGATTCCCGGTGGCGGATGTGGAACGGCAACCGCGCGCAGGCGCGCGCTCCTGATGGTGAGAGCATGATGGAACAGGACCCCGGCTTCGATCCGGAAATCAGCCAGGTAGAGCAGGTATCGGCGGTACACGACCGCATTAACATTTCCCATTGAGTCCGCGGACCCGCAATGCCAGGGCATCTGCGGAATACAACTTCGCACTTGCAGCATTGTGGAACTTGGCTTATCGGCTCGCCCATCTTCGCCGGACCCGGTTTACCCGGGTGGCTCGGCCCGGCGCCTATCCCCGGGATAATTTTCTCCTCACTACCGATCTCTGTCGATACGTTGTCCCTACCTGGGCCAGCGCCGCGGCATCTGTGACGCATCGGTAAAGCACAAGGTCCACATGACGAATATTGAAACCATCAAGCGCGAATGGTTCTCCAACCCGCGCGGCGACATCCTGGCCGGGATTGTCGTAGCGCTTGCGCTAATTCCGGAGGCTATCGGCTTTTCGATCATCGCCGGGGTCGATCCACGCGTCGGTCTTTATGCGTCGTTCTCCATCGCCGTGATCATTTCGCTGGTTGGCGGACGGCAGGGAATGATCTCGGCGGCGACGGCTGCAATCGCGGTTCTGATCCTGCCGCTGGTTCGCGATCATGGGGTCGATTACCTGTTCGCCGCCACGATCCTGATGGGCGTTACCCAGATGATCGCCGGGTTCCTGCGGCTCAACCTGTTGATGCAGTATGTGTCGCGATCGGTTGTTACCGGCTTCGTCAACGCGCTGGCGATCCTGATCTTCATGGCGCAGCTGCCCGAACTAATCGGTGTGCCAGTGCTCACATATGCATTGGTGGCGGGTGCTCTGGCGATCATCTATCTGTTTCCTTACCTTACCAGGGCGGTGCCATCGCCGCTTGTGGCAATCGTCCTCATCACTGCACTGGTGTTCTACACCGGGTTCGATGTGCGCACCGTGGGCGACATGGGCGAACTGCCCTCATCGTTGCCCGCATGGCTGATCCCGAACGTGCCGTTCACGCTGGAAACGCTGCAGATCATCCTGCCCTTTTCGTTGACGATGGCCGCGGTCGGTCTGCTGGAATCGATGATGACCGCGCAGATTGTCGATGATCTGACCGACACACCGTCCGACAAGCAGCGCGAGATGAAGGGGCAGGGCATCGCCAACTTCTTCACCGGTTTCCTTGGCGGCATGGGCGGCTGTGCGATGATCGGCCAGTCGGTCATCAACGTGAAATCGGGCGGCGAGACGCGCCTGTCGACATTCGTGGCCGGCGCGTTCCTGCTGTTCCTGATCGTGGTTCTGGGGTCGCTCGTCGCAATCATTCCGATGGCGGCGCTGGTAGCGGTGATGATCATGGTATCGATCGGCACATTTTCGTGGGCTTCGATCCGCGATATTCGCCATCACCCATGGCAATCATCGGTGGTGATGGTTGTCACCGTCATCATCACGGTATGGACGCATGACCTCGCGCAGGGCGTACTTTCGGGCGTGATCCTGTCGGGCCTGTTCTTCGCCAGCAAGGTCAAGCGCATCTTTACGGTGGAATCGGAAGCTTCGGCCGACGGGCTGAGCCGCCGCTACATGGTGTCGGGGCAGGTCTTTTTCGCTTCGTCAGACAGCTTTGTCGAAGCCTTCGATTTCAAGGAGGTGCTGGACCGGGTCGTGATCGATGTGTCACAAGCCCATTTCTGGGATATCTCGGCAGTCGGGACGCTGGACAAGGCGATCCTGAAGTTCCGCCGCGAGGGCACCGAAGTCGAAGTGGTCGGCTTGAATCAGGCCAGTGCTACGATGATTGACCGCTTCGCCGTACACGACAAGCCGGGCGCGCAAGCGCACCTTGGCGGACATTGAGAGGAGCATGACCATGGAACACGTCCTCGCCTGCATCGACGCATCGAGTTACGCGGACAGCGTCTGTGATCTGGCGGCCTGGGCCTCGCAGCGCCTCGCCATGCCGGTCGAATTGCTCCACGTTGTCCAGCGCAGCGATGCGGTGACCGCACGGGGCGACTTGTCCGGGGCCATCGGCCTCGGGGTCAAGACCAGTCTGATGGAGGAACTGGTCGCTATCGAAGCTGCCGACGCCAAACTGAAGGTCGAACGTGGCCGGCAATTGCTCGCCGCGAGTGAGAAACGCCTGCGGGAGGGCGGCGCGTTCGATGTTCGCACGCTGCACCGGCATGGCGGCATCGTCGAGACCATCCTCGAACGCGAAGAAGGTGCGCGCGTGGTCGTGATTGGCAAGCGCGGCGCGTCTCACGAATTTGCCAGTGACCACATCGGATCGAAGCTCGAACGGGTGGTGCGTTCCAGCACCAAGCCGGTCCTGGTTGCTTCGCGCGCCTATACCGAACCGCGCAGCATCGTGTTCGCTTATGATGCCAGCCCGGCGGCGCAGCGCGCTCTGGGCCGGTTGGTGGAATCGGCCCTGTTCACCGGAATGCCGGTCAACATCGTCATGGCCGATACGGACAACGAAGCCCATCGCCGCGCGCTCGGTGACGCCGCCTCCCGGCTCGGCGAAGAACGCGAAGTCACCACGACACTCGAACGCGGCAAACCCGAAGCCGTGATCGCCAAGCTGGTCGGGCAGACGCCGGGCGCGATGCTGGTGATGGGTGCCTATGGCCACTCACCGATCCGGACCCTGATCGTGGGCAGCACCACCACCGCGATGATCCGCACCGTCCACGCGCCGGTATTGCTGGTGCGGTAAGATGGCGCTCGATCTTGGCTGCTTCGGGAAAATACCTTTTCGAACGAGCAGGCAGTGTCCGGTTGGCCTGAGCGCAGTTCACCCCGGCTTGTGGAATGGCGCGCCGCCGCCTATCCGGGACGCGGAAGCGGACGTGAAAGGGGCACTGCGCGATTTCTGCCACAGAACATGAACCGGTCGGCCCCGTCGCCGCGCCGCCGCTGCCCATTCCTTGCTTTTCGCTCGGCGTAACCGGTCACCGCCGCGCGCACCCCTCGTTTCCGAGCGATGCCGCGACACTTGATACTGTCCTCGCGCAGGTTTTCGACACTGTCGAACGGGCGCTCGAAGGGATCCGCGGCCAGGGCGGGGAGCCAGGCGCCTGTGCGCCGCGTCTGAATACATTGCTGGCCGACGGGGCAGATCACCACGCTGCCCGGCTGGCCCTGGCGCGCGGCTGGGAACTGGTGATCCCGCTGCCCTTCGGCAAGGCGCTCAATGCGGCGATCAACGGCGGGGCAGCGAACCCGGCGGATGCGCGTGCGATTTTCGCGGGCGAACCGGCTGCCGACCCCGAAGTGACGGAGCGGGTCGATACAATTTCCGCCCTCGCGCGGCAGGCGCGGCTGTTCGAGATGGCGGACGACGACCAGCGGCTGCAGGACTTGTTTCTCGATATGCTCGAACGTCCCGGCGACACTCAGGCGCTCGGCAGCTTCGCCGCGGAGGCGGGCAAGCGCTCGGCGCTCGCCGGCAGGATCCTGATCGAGCAGTCGGACATCGTGATCGCTGTCTGGGACGGCAAATCGGTCGCCAATATCGGCGGCACCGGGCACACCGCGCTGATCGCACTCGAAATGGGCTCACCCGTGTTATGGATCGATCCCGCGCAGCCCGCCGAGTGGCAGATATTGCTCTCGCCCGAAGCGCTAACCGGCGTGCATCGGGAGGGTGCCGGGGGTAGTGCCGATCTGCCGCGGACGGCACGGGGCGACGCGCTGGCCCGGCTGGTCACTGACGCGGTTGCTCTTGCTCCCCCGGAAGTCGGCGGCGGCTTTGCGGGTCTGGCCGCAATCGGCACCGACAGCTGGCGCAGCGCAAGCAGCATTCGCGGCCACGCGTTCCGCCGTGTCGAGGCGCTGTTTGGCGAGACGGGGCTGGCGCGGCGCTTCCGGTCGGTCCGGCAAACCTATGAGCGGCCGGACGAGATCGCCGGAGGCAGCGGCCAGCCGCTGCTTGGTGCGATTGCTTCATTGCCCCAGGGTGATCCTGGCCTGTCCCGCGCTTTGGAAACGGAAATCCTCCGCCGCTTTGCCTGGCTGGACGGGATTTCATCCTACCTTTCGGATCATTACCGCTCCGGAATGATCGTCAATTTCCTGCTCGGCGCAATGGCGATCATTGCGGGCATCCTCTATCTGCCGCTGGTCGATGCGGAGCACAAATGGATCTTCGCCGCGTTGGAGTTGGCTCTGCTGCTGACGATCGTGGTGAACACCGCCTCCGGCCAGAGGGCGCGTTTGCATGGGCGCTGGTTCGAGACCCGGCGGGCGGCAGAATATCTGCGGCACAGCCCTCTGCTGGCGGCGCTGGGTGCCGCCCGGCCTCCGGGTGCGTGGCCGCAGGGCACGGACAATTGGTGGCCCGAATGGTATGTGCGGCACGCGCTGCGGCGTATCGGGCTGCCGCAGATGCGGGTCGACAAGCCCTATCTGCGGGCTCTGCTGGAGGTCCTTCGCGATCATCATGTCGATCCGCAGCGGCACTATCACCGCGCGAAATCCGCCCGTCTCGCCCGGGTGCATCACCGGATCGATCTGCTTTCGGAAACGCTGTTTCTTGCAGCTGTGTTGCTGGTGGCGATGTTCCTTGCGCTGGCAGGCCTGTCCGCGCTGGACCTGGTCGATCCACGTCTGGTCGCGGGAAGCGCCAAATGGTTCACCGTCCTCGCCGTCGCCCTGCCGACACTTGGCGGCGCTTTTGCCGGCATCCGCTATTTCGGCGATTTCGAACGCTTCGCCGAAATTTCCGAAGTCACTGCGGAGAAACTGGACAGAGTGTCTCAGCGGATTGCGCTGATCCTGGATGCGCCGCACGAAGCGGTCGATTACAGCTTCGCCGCCGACATTGTCCACGCCGCCGACGAGATCGTGTTTGCTGAAATCCAGAACTGGCAGGCCGTGTTCAGCGGCAAACGCACGGCGGTTCCGGCATGATCGTCGGTTTTGCCCTTTCGCTGGTGCTGATTGCAGCCACCATTCTGATCCATTACGAAGCGCTTCGCCTGACCTCGCTCGGCCTGGCCGAACTTGCCATCCCGGTGCACGCCCGCATTCTGGTCGTGCTTACCACTTCGATTGCCTCGCACTGCATCCATATCACGCTCTATGCGCTCGCCTATATGGGGCTGCACTGGATCGGAGGATACGGCACGATCGGCGGGGCCGGATAGCTCAGCTTCATGGATGCGTTTTACTTTTCGATCACGTCCTACACCACGCTCGGCATCGGCGATCTGTTTCCGCATGGTGCGCTGCGGATCATCTCCGGGTTCGAGGCCTTGAACGGACTGGTGATGGTGGGCTGGACGGCGTCGATGACCTATCTCGCCATGGAAAAGTTCTGGCGGCTGCCCCCCCGAAGATAACGCGAGCAATCGGAGCACGGCGAGTTGCTGTAAAAGAGCCGGCTGTCCGACCCGGGCCACTTCCTCGATCTCGCCGACATTGTGTTCCGCCCCGGCCTGGTGCGGCCTTCCTGGTCTCTTCCAGAAGCTACGAAATACATATACACAATTTATGAAACCATGTCGGAGGTTTGCCATGAGCAGTTTCGAAACGGGCCTGAAAGCCGCCGCGGAGCAGATCCGCAGGGCGCAGGCCGACAAGCGTTTGCGCCCGTCGATCGCTGGTTTCTTCGACGAAGCCACCAACACGATCAGTTACGTGGTGCACGATCCGAAATCGGGCGAAGCGGCAATTATCGATTCGGTGCTGGATTATGAGGCCGCCTCGGGCCGGACCTCCAACGGCTCGGCAGACCGGATCGCCGAATACGTCACATCGAATAATTTGAAAGTGATGTGGCTGATCGAGACTCACGCCCATGCCGATCATATCTCTGCCGCGCCGTATCTGCAGGAAAAGCTCGGCGGAAAGCTGGCCATCGGACGCGAGATCATCCGGGTGCAGGATGTCTTCGGCAAGCTGTTCAACGCCGGAACCGATTTCGAGCGGGACGGGTCGCAATTCGACAAGCTGTTCGACGATGGAGAAACCTTCACCGTGGGCGAACTTGAAGGCATCGCGCTGCACGTACCGGGTCATACGCCGGCCGACATGGCGTTCATCATCGGTGACGCGGCGTTCGTGGGGGATACCATCTTCATGCCCGATTTCGGGACGGCCCGCGCCGATTTCCCCGGGGGCGATGCCCGCCAATTGTTCCAGTCCATCCGCCGCCTGCTGTCGCTTCCCGGCGAAACGCGGCTGTTCCTGTGTCACGATTACAAGGCGCCGGGCCGCGACGATTATGCCTGGGAAACGACGGTACGCCAACAGCGGGAAGGTAATGTCCACGTCAGGGACGGCACGACCGAGGACGAATTCGTCGCCATGCGGACCGCCCGCGACAAGACTCTCCCGATGCCGAACCTGATCATGCCGAGCGTGCAGGTGAACATTCGCGGAGGCCGCTTGCCGGAGCCGGAAGCCAACGGAGTGAGCTACATCAAGATCCCGGTAAACGCGGTGTGACCGGGGGACCGCGGCCCATTTGCCGCGCCTCGGCCCGATCGCCATCACCATACCAGCAGGAGAGCCCGCGATGGCGAACAGCTTGTCTCACGATATCGTAATAGTCGGCGGCGGATCGGCCGGAATCGCGGCGGCGTCATCGCTTCTCAAGCGGAGGCCTTCGCTGGACATCGCAATTGTCGAGCCCAGTGAAGACCATTATTATCAGCCCGGCTGGACAATGGTCGGAGGCGGCGTTTTCGAAGCACCGGTCACCCACCGGCGGACTGCCACGGTGATGCCGAAGGGGGTCGTATGGATCAAGCAGGCCGCTGCCACTTTCCAACCCGACAACAATCAGGTCTCCCTACAAGACGGCACAGTCCTCACTTACGAATTGCTGTTGGTCGCGCCCGGTATCCGGCTGGCGTGGGAACAAATCGAAGGGCTGGAAGATACGCTGGGCAAGAACGGCGTCACATCGAATTATCGCTATGATCTGGCACCCTATACGTGGGAACTGGTCAGGAAATTGAAATCGGGCCGGGCCATTTTCAGCCAGCCGCCGATGCCGATCAAATGCGCCGGTGCCCCGCAAAAGGCCATGTATCTGTCCTGCAACGCATGGGAGGACCGCGGCGTTCTGGGCGATATCGAGGTCGAATTCCGGAACTCGGGCGGCGTGCTGTTCGGGGTCGAAGCCTATGTTCCGGCGCTGATGGAATATGTCGAACGTTACGGGATTCATCTGAAACTTGGATCGACGCTCGTTGCGGTGGATGGCCCCGCACGGATCGCGACCTTCCAAACTGCGGAGGGTGAGGTAACCCGCAGGTTCGACATGCTGCATGTCGTGCCGCCCCAGGTTGCGCCGCAGTTTGTCGCGGACAGCCCGCTGGCGGCCGAAAGCGGCTTCGTCGATGTGGACCAGTTCACCATGCAGCATGTCAGATATCCGAATGTCTTTGGTCTGGGTGACGCAGGTTCGATGCCCAACGCCAAGACGATGGCCGCCGCGCGCAAGCAAGCGCCGATCGTTGCCTGCAACGCGCTGGCGGTGCTCGATGGCAAGCCACCCCTCGCGGACTACGATGGCTACGGTTCGTGTCCTTTGACGGTCGAGCGCGGCAAGATCATCCTTGCCGAATTCGGCTATGGCGGAAAACTGCTGCCCAGCTTCCCTTCGTGGCTGATCAACGGAACGCGGCCTGCAAGGCTCTCGTGGTTGCTCAAGTCCGAAATACTGCCGTGGGTCTATTGGAACGGGATGCTCAAGGGCCGGGAATGGCTCGCGAAGCCGCATGAACGGCGCGCGGCATAATGCCGAGCACTTCGCCCGCCACCGGCACTGCGAACGGTGCCGGGGGCGGATTGCTGGCCCGCTATCTGCCGATCGTCGAATGGGGGCGAACCTATAACCGCGCGGTTCTGACCAACGATCTGATGGCGGCGGTTATCGTCACCATCATGCTGATCCCCCAGAGCCTGGCCTACGCGCTGCTGGCGGGGCTTCCCCCGGTCGTCGGGCTGTATGCGTCGATATTGCCGCTGATTGCCTATGCCATTTTCGGGACCAGCCGGACTCTGGCCGTCGGACCGGTGGCCGTGGTGTCGCTGATGACTGCCTCCGCCGCAGGGGCGGTCGCGGCGCAGGGAACTCCGGAATATCTGGAGGCGGCCATTACTCTTGCAGCCCTGTCCGGCATCATGCTCGCCATACTCGGGTTCCTGCGGCTGGGGTTTCTCGCCAATCTGCTGTCGCATCCGGTCATCAGCGGCTTCATCACGGCGAGCGGCCTGCTGATCGCCACCAGCCAGATCAAGCACATCCTGGGGGTCGCGGCAGGGGGCGACAACTGGCCTGCGATGCTCGGATCGCTCGCCGCGACGATTGGGCAAGCGAATGCCGCAACGCTGGCTATCGGCATACCCGCGACACTGTTTCTGTTCTGGGTCCGCAAAGGCGCGAAACCGGCGCTGGTGTCTGCGGGGCTGAAGCCGCGGACCGCGGAACTGATGGTCAAGGCCGGGCCAGTGGCCGCGGTCGCGCTGACGATCCTTGCGGTCCTGCTTTTCGATCTGGGGACGAAGGGCGTAAATCTGGTCGGCGCCATTCCCTCGGGGTTGCCGCCGTTCGCCTTGCCCTCGACCGATCTCTCCCTGATCGAGAAGCTGTGGGTCCCCGCGTTGCTGATCTCGATCATCGGTTTTGTGGAAAGCGTTTCGGTGGCGCAGACCCTGGCCGCCAAGCGCCGACAGCGCATTGCCCCCGACCAGGAGCTGATCGGCCTTGGCGCATCGAATATCGCGAGCGCCCTGTCCGGCGGCTATCCGGTGACCGGAGGATTTGCGCGGTCGGTGGTAAATTTCGACGCCGGTGCGGAAACGCCGGCCGCCGGAGCCTACACTGCGGTCGGCATTGCGCTTGCGTCGCTGTTCCTGACTCCATTGCTGTTCAACCTGCCGGTCGCAACTCTGGCAGCGACCATCATCGTCGCCGTGCTCAGCCTGGTGGATCTCAAGACCCCCGGCCAGCTGTGGCGCTATTCGAAAGCGGATTTCGCCGCGCATATCGCGACCATCGGGATCACTCTGCTTGCCGGCGTGGAAATGGGCGTGATTTCCGGCGTCGGCGTGGGGCTGATGCTGTATCTGTGGCGCGCCTCGCGGCCCCATGCCGCCATCGTCGGGCGCGTCCCGGAAACCGAACATTTCCGTAATGTGGACCGGCACGAGGTCTTTACCGTCCCCCACGTCCTGTCGATCCGCATCGACGAAAGCCTGACCTATCTCAACGCCCGCTGGCTGGAAGAATATGTGCTGGAACGCGTTGCCGAGCGCCCTGCGCTTCGTCACATCATCCTGATGTGTAGCGCAGTGAACGAGATCGACGCTTCGGGCCTCGAAAGCCTGGAGGCGATCAACCACCGGCTTACTGACGCTGCTATCGGAATGCACCTATCGGAAGTGAAGGGTCCGGTCATGGACAGGCTCAAGCGGACCCACTTCGTGGATGAATTGAACGGCCGCGTGTTCCTGTCGCAGAACCGGGCGTTTGCGGAACTGGCGAAGGACGACGGGCTGGGCTTTCCACTGCCCGATGACATGGCGCGGGGCATGATCTGAGGCGCGAAGGGGCGCGGTACAGTTTCGCGCGTTAGCGGGACGATTGCCCTACAGGTCGGGCAATGACTGGTCGGCGTGACCCCAACCGGCGAGCGGGCCCGATTTCGCGTGCTTCTGCAGCACCGCGGCATCGCCGATGGAAAACGCGTTGGCCCCGGCCACATCCTTGATCTCGTCCCAACTGATCGGCACCGCCACGGGCGCTCCGCTGCGGGCGCGCGCTGAATAGGGCAGGATCGCGGTCGCACCGCGCTGATTGCGCAGCCAGTCGATGAAAATCTTTCCCTTGCGCTTGGCCTTGCTCATGGTCGCGACGTAGCGTTCCGGTTCAGCCTGCGAAAGCGCCTCGGCAAAGCGGCGCGTGAAATCCTTGTGCACTTCCCACGAATGGCCTGGCGTCAGCGGTACCACGACATGGACGCCCTTGCCCCCGCTCAGCATCGCGAAGCTGGCCAGTCCGAGATCGGCCAGCCGGTCCTTGATGTCCCGGGCGGCGCGCACGACGTCGGCAAAATCCAGGCCTTCGTCAGGATCGAGATCGAAGATCATCCGGTCCGGCTGTTCGACATCGATCGAGCGGGAACCCCAGCCGTGAAACTCGATGGTGCCCATCTGCACGCATTGCAGAATGCCGCGGAGGTCCTCGATGAACGGGTAGTCTTCGGTTCCTCCGTCCTTTTCCGTGATCGGCACATGATGCACCGCGTCGCCGAAACCGCCGCTGTCGTGCTTCTGGAAGAAGCATTTCTTCGCCCGCCCCTGCGGACAACGCACAAGGCTGACGGGGCGCTGCGCCGCAAACGGCAGCATCAGCGGCGCAATCGCGGCGTAATAATCCGCCAGGTCCCCCTTGGTCTGGCCGGTGTCGGGGAAGATCACCCGGTCCCGGTTGGAGATCGCGACGTCCGGCTCTGCGGCGGGCAGTGCGGCGGGCTTTTCCGGTGTCACATCGCGGGCCGGTTTGTCCGCGCGCAGACCGAGAAAGCTGCCGTGGCGGACATTGCCCTCTGCGGTGAACTCGGCGAAGGCCACCTCGGCAACCAGCTTGGGGCTGACCCAGGTCACTCCCTTGCTCGACGCCTTGTCCACGTCCGCCGGCGGCGTCTTGCGCTCCAGCGGTTTCATTTTTGCCGCGAGTTCCCGAAGCGTTTCGTCGCTAAATCCGGTCCCGACGTTGCCTTTGTACACTAGCGAGCCGCCATCATGCTGCGCCAGCAGCAAGGAAGAGAACAGGCGCGCTCGGGATGACGATTTCTTCCACCCGATAATCACGAATTCCTGCCGCCGCGTGCATTTGACCTTGAGCCACGCCTTGCCCCGCCGCGACGCGTATTTTGCAGCAATGTCTTTCGAGATAATGCCTTCCTGCCCGGCTTCGCACATCGTCCGGTACAATTGCTCGCCCGCGCCGATGATATGGTCGGACACATGGATCGGGGAACGCGCGTTCACCAGCAGCGCCTCCAGCCGTTCCTTGCGTTCGATATTGGACAGCGCCGTCAAATCTTCGCCATTCGCTTCGAGCAGGTCGAACGCGTGGAAGGCGAGAGCGTCCGCGTTCCCTTGAGCGCCGTGGCCGCGTTTGAGCACCTTCTGCAGGCTCGAGAAATCGGGATTGCCATCCCCGCCATAGGCGATGATCTCGCCGTCGATCAGGCAGGGCGGCAAGTCCAGATCGGCAACTTGGCTGGCCAAGGGCGCGAATTTCTCGGTCCAGTCCTTGCCTGTCCGTGTGTAGACGGTCACCCGGTCTCCGGCCGCCGCGATCAGCGCGCGGTATCCGTCGAACTTGATTTCATGCATCCAGCCGTTCCCGGCGGGGACCTGATCGACCAGCGTGGCGAGCTGCGGCGCGCGGAACGGCGGCGGCTTTCCGTTCGGCTTTGTTCCGGATCTGCGCGACTTGGCTTTCCCGGACTTCGCAGATTTCCCCGGACTGCCCGCTTCGATCTGGGCCATCGATCGTCCGGTGGCAACGCTGGTCAGCGCGTGTTCCACCAGTGTGTCGCCGGAACCCGCGTGTTCGTCCTGCAGTTTTCGCAGCAGCCAGTTCTCCCGCTTCTCGTTGCCGCGGGGCTTCAGCCGGATCAGCAGCCATTCGCCTTTCATGCGCTCGCCGTGCAAGACAAAGTGGAGATGGCCCTTGGCGATATCCTTCGCGCTTTTGCCGGGCACCGGTTCCCAGGTGCCGCGGTCCCACAGCATCACCGTGCCGCCGCCGTATTCCCCTTTGGGGATCACCCCTTCGAAGTCGGCGTAGGAAAGGGGATGGTCCTCGGTTCGCACCGCCAGCCGCTTGATTTCAGGGTCGGGAGAGGGGCCTTTGGTGACCGCCCAGCTCTTGAGCACTCCGTCCGCCTCCAGCCGCAGGTCCCAGTGGAGCCGGGTCGCATCATGCTTCTGGACAATGAACCGGTTTTCCTGTGTGCCCTTGGCGGCTTCTCCGCGCGGCTCGGCGGTCCGGCTGAAATCGCGCTTCCGGTTGTATTCGGATAGAGGGTCAGTCCTTGGCATGACCGCTCCCCTCGATATGCCGGTCGGAGTCCTTCGGTTCCACCAGACGCAGGACCGTGAGCATGATCAATCCGACGATCGACGCGATCACGACCAGCGGCCATTGTCCGGCCCCGCAGGCGATTCCGATCACAGCCGCCAGCCACAGATGGGCTGCCGTAGTCAGATTGTGCACCCGCCCGCCGCTGAACACGATCAGGCCCGCTCCGATGATGCCGATAAAGGCGCCCGTCGCTTCGTAGATGCGCAGCGGGTCCATCCGGGCACCGTCGAGCTGGCTATACAGCGAAATTGCCGACACGGTCATGGCCGCAGCGGCGAAGCAGACCAGCCCGTGAGTCCGCATTCCCGCGGCATGGCCGCGCAGTTCCCGGTCGAGCCCGAGCACGAGCCCCAGAACGGCTGCGGCGACCAGCCGGGACAACAGATCGTAATCGAACCAGTGGGCCAGGATCGGATCGTTCAGATCCATCAGGCGCTCTTTCGCTTGCTGCGGGCGGGCTTGGCTTCCCCTCCGACCGATTTCTTGAGTGCCGCCATCAGGTCGATGACATTCGAGCCGCCGCCGGACGCAGGCGCATCCACATCTTCAAGGATTGCTTCCTTGCTCTTCGATTTTGCCTTGCGGTCGATCAGCTTCCTGAGCGCGTCGCGGTAGCGGTCGTGGAATTCGCCCGCATCGAACGGTGCGCTTTTTTGCTCGATCAGCGTTGCGGCCAGATCGAGCAATTCCTTGCGCGGCTTGTCATCCCCGATGCTGTTGAAAAACTCCTGCCCCTGACGAACTTCATCGGCATAACGCAGCGTTTCCAGCAGCAGGCCCTGGCCGCACGGTTTTAGCGCAACCAGCTTTTCCTGACCTCTGACCGACAATTGCCCCAGCGCCACCTTCTTCGCCTTGCGCAGCGCCTCGCGCAGCACGATGAAGGCCTCTTCCGCCAGATCGTCGGCCGGAACGACGTAATAAGGCTTCTCGAAATAGAGCGGATCGATCTCGCAGGTCTCGACAAACTGGACCAGTTCCAGCGTCTTGCGGCTTTCGATCTTGACCGCTTCGATCTCCTCGTCCTGCAGCAGGACGTAATTTCCCTTCGAAATCTCGAAGCCCTTGATGATATCATCCCGGTCGATCGGACCGACGCCCTCCACGGTTTTTTCGTATTTCACCCGCTTGCCTGACGGTTCGTGGATCTGGTTGAAGGCGATCGTCCGGCCGGTTTTGGCGGCGGAAAATATTTCGACCGGAATTGACACGAGGGCCAGACGGATCTGCCCCTTCCAATATGCACGCGCTGCCATCGACCACTCCTTGCAATGCAACAGCGATTGAAGCGGGAAATGGTTTCGGAACGACGCAGGATCGGGTCACCGAGTGCCGCCTCCCCGCGCACTTCACATCAAATGGTTAACCTTTGTTATGTCGTTGATAATCAGGTGTTTGCGCACGGTGAACGGCGGAACCTTCGTCTGTTCCGATCGCTTGATTTGCAGAGCCTTTCCCGAGGTGGGTGGGCGCAATCCAGGAGAGACAATATGGCAGATGGTAACAACCAGACGTCGCGCAACCAGCAGAATTACAGCGACCAGCAACGCGGTCACCGCGGCGGGTATGACTATGAGCCCGGCGGGGAGCGTAGCTGGCGCGATTACCGCAGCGACGATGATTTCCACCGCGACCGCTGGAGCCAGGGTTCAGGCGGCTACTACCGCGACGATGACCGCTATTCCGGAAGTGGCGGCATGGGGGGCGAGCGTGGCCAGGGATTCGGTGGCCAGGGCCGTGACCAGAGCTTCGGTGCGTACGGCGGCGGGTCCGGCTATGGAACCGGTTCGAGCGGGCGATATGATCGCAGTTCAAGTTACGGCTCGGGCGGTGGTTCCGGTCGCTATGGCGGCATGGGCGGCGACCGATACGGTTCGTCCTATGGCGGGCGTCCCGGGTCGGGATCCTACGGCAGTTCCTATGGCGAGTCCTACGGCCCGCCAATCGGCTATTGGGGAGGCAATTACGAATCCGGGCGCTACGACAATGACCGCTACAACAACGATCGCGGCTTCTTCGAACGGGCCGGCGATGAGGTAAGGTCATGGTTCGGGGACAGCGATGCCCAGCGTCGGCGCGAGCAGGACGAGCATCGCGGGCGCGGTCCGAAGAACTACACCCGTTCCGACGAACGCATCCGCGAAGATGTCAGCGATCACCTGAGCGACGATGGTTCGCTGGATGCTTCGGACATCGAAGTGAAAGTGTCGGACGGCGAAGTGACACTCGACGGCCACGTTTCCAGCCGGATGGACAAACGCCGCGCGGAAGATTGTGCCTACCGCGTGTCCGGCATCAATCACGTGCAGAACAATCTGCGGGTGAAAGAGAGGGACTGGTCGGCATCCCGTTCGGGGGCATCCCGTTCGGGAGAGACCTCGAGCCTGTCCACCAGTACCT
This sequence comes from Allopontixanthobacter sp., assembly GCF_034376665.1. Lineage (NCBI taxonomy): Bacteria > Pseudomonadati > Pseudomonadota > Alphaproteobacteria > Sphingomonadales > Erythrobacteraceae > Allopontixanthobacter > Allopontixanthobacter sp. The sequence continues at coordinate 29,713 of NZ_JAXMJI010000090.1, forward strand.
CAAGAACCGGGAAGTCCGAGCTTTCCAACGGAAGCTGAACCGACGAACGCAGCTGGACCGAAAGGGTCCGCGGAATAGGGGGAGGGTGAGAGCCCTCCCCCTTCTCTTATAGGATGGCGGCTCCGCATCGGTGCCGCTCTGCGGCGGCGACTACCTTCTTTACGGATCAGGCAGCCTTGGCGCCGAGGTTGACGCTTCGGGTGGCAAGATCGGTCATATATTCGTCGGCTTCGTAAATGTCGGCCACGATGCCCCGCAGCACTTCGGCGTCGTCGCTTCTGGGGCGCGGACATGGTCATGTCTACTTTTAGCGATTGACAATGTGGCTGGTGGTTCTGCTACGCTCGCACCCCCATTAAGTGCCTAGAAAATCGGACTAACTTATGTTTGTCGAAGCTCAGATAATTGACGTGGGACTGCGGGCATTCTGCCTTTCGGCAGCGGCCATGATCTGGATCGTATTGCTGGTCCGGATCAACGGCCTCCGCTCTTTTTCGAAGATGACCAACTTCGATTTCGTGATGACAGTCGCCATCGGCTCGCTGCTCGCAGGGGCTTCCCAGTCGACCGAGTGGACGGCATTTCTGCAGACGTTGCTCGCCATGGCGACGCTGTTTTTTGTCCAATGGTCGACGGCACGATTGCGCAAGGCGTCGGACAGATTCGAAGAGATCACCCAGAATTCACCGATTTTGCTAATGCGGGATGGCATTTTCCTGTACGATGCATTGGAGTCCTCCCGGGTCGAAAAAAGTGATCTGATCGCGAAACTTCGGGAAGCCAATGTGTTGTCCTTCGATCAGGTAAGGGCTGCGGTGCTGGAAACCACAGGCGACATGTCGATCCTGCACGGGGGTCACCTGGACGAAGCTTTGCTGAGCGGGGTCCGTAAACCAGCATCAGACCGTTGATGGTAGGAACGCCAATCGGTTTTTGCAAACATCCGGCAAGCGGACGAAGCCCGAAGCGCTTGTTGCCGAATTCGTGGAATGAGGGAGATCCCGAATGCTGACCGAGCTGTTTCTCAAAGGGCGACTTAGGCAGAATCTTTCGCCGGAGGAAACCGGTGCTCTGGAAGCTTCGGTCCGGCGCACGCTTACGGTGCCGCCGCGCAAGCAGTTGATCGAGCGCGGGCAGCGGATCGACAACAGCTATTACCTCGTCGAAGGCTCCATGCTGCGCTACGTCGATAACCGAAGGGGCGAACGGCAGCTCGTATCGGTCGCCATCCCGGGTGATTTCGTCGACTTGCACGGCTATCCGATGAAGCGGCTCGACCATGCGGTCGGGACGCTTACCGCCTGTGTTCTCGCGGAGGTGCCGCATCCTGCGGTGACGCAGTTGATCGAAAAATTCCCCCATCTCGGGCGCGCCATGTGGTTTTCAACCCTGCTGGATGGCGCGATGCACCGGGAATGGATATTCCGCCTCGGTAGCCTCAATGCCGAGAGCCGGATTGCGCATCTGCTGTGCGAGTTGATGACCCGGCTGCGTTTCGTCGAGATGTTCGATGGCCGGAATTTTCCGATCCCGCTGCTGCAGCGCGATTATGCAGAGGCGTGTGGAATTACACCCGTGCACGCCAACCGCAGCTTCAAATCCCTGCGCGAAAGAGGCGCGCTGATCCTGCAAGGAGAAGGGCGCATCGAAATTCTCGACGAGGCGCTGTTGGTCAAACTCGCGGAATTCGAAGGAGACTATTTGTACGGATCGGGGGATCTCCAACTGAGCGAAATGACGGATTATTGAACCGCCAGGGCGGGTGCCGGGCTCAAGCAGATACGCTCAAGATTAACTTTTATCATCTTTAAAATCAGGAACTTATAAGCACGCAATGCATCCTTGCTCTCGAGAAGGATCATGCTGTGAGAATTTGCCACATTGCGCTTTACGGATGTTTGCAGCTGGCCGATGTTCCTTACGGAATAAATGCCGATACTGGCCGACATATCAAATTCCTGCTCGAATTGGTCAACGCGAGTGCGCGCGATCCGCAAGTTGCAAGCGTTGATATCGTCACCCGCGGCTTCGTCGATGAACGGCTGGGCCGCCAGTTCGCCCCCGATGTAGGCGAAATCCGGAACAAGATCCGGTTGGTGCGCCTGCAGGATGGAACACCGGGTTATTTGCCCAGACAAGAATTATGGCGGGAGCACGACCGGCTGTGCGAGGCCTTCGCGCAGTTTATCGAAAGCCGGGTTCAGCGTCCCGACCTGATCCATGCGCATTTTGCCGATGCCGGTATTCTTGCAGCCTTTGCCAAGCAGCAATTCGGCATTCCGTTCGTGTTCACCGGTCATGCGCAGGGCGTAGTCAAACGCGCGGCGAACTGCGCCTGCGTAGACGGATACCTGGCGCAGCGGATTGAGATCGAGGAGCGGGTGCTCGCCGAAGCCGATGCGGTAATTGCAGCCTCTCGCGGCGAGGCCGAGGCGCACTATTTTCGTCGCCAGTCGCTCGAGACGGGGCGCATCCGGATAATCCCGCCCGTGCTTCCCGGGGTCGGTAACTGGGATGCGTACCGGGAAGCCTACCACCATCTTGCGCGCGAGCTTATCGCACCGAAACCTGGGACACTGACTTCTCGCAAGCTTCCCCTCGCACGATCCTCGGAGGCAATGCAGCATCGAGTACCGGGACCCTGAGGCGTCCGAAGTGCCGGTGACCGGGCAATGTCACGCAGCAAGCAGATCTTCGGCAGACGGTGCGGCTTCGAGATAGGCGATCAGGCCCCGTTCCTGCCGCGACAGATACCGGGTGCTGCGCGGAAGCTGCAGAGTAGCCCGCCACGCCTCCTGATCGCCGACCAACTCGGTGACAGCGGGATGAATATAGCTCTTGCGGGCCACTGCCGGGGTGTTGCCCAGCTTGCCGGCCACTTCGTCGAGGAGGTCCTTGATTGAAACCACTCCCGGACCCTCTGCCAGGACGGAAAAGGCAAGGACACTGGCGTGCCAGGTTCGGAAATTCTTGGCCGTGAAGTGATGCCCCATCGTTTCCGCAATATAGGCGTTTACCTCGCTCGAACCCACGTTGTGGCGATCGCCGTCGTCGCCGAAATACTGAAACAGGTTCTGGCCCGGCAGATCCTGCATCCTGCGCACGAAGCGCGCCAGATTGCGGTCGGTCAGCTTGATTTCCTGAAGCTGGCCGGACTTGCCCTTGTAACGCAGCAAAACGGAATGGCCGGACACGTCGGCATGCCGCTTGCGGAGGGTCGTCGCGCCGAAGCTGTTGTTGAGCTGCGAATAGGCCTTGTTGCCCACCCGCACCAGTCCTAGATCGAGCAGCCTGACCACGCCGGCGATTGTCCGTTCCCGCGTCAGGCTCCGTGCCTGCAAATCCTCTTCGACCCGCTTGCGCAGCACCGGCAGGAGATTGCCGAAGACCGCACATCGATCGAATTTCTCGCTTTCGCGAGCCGCCCGGAACTGGGGGTGATACCGGTACTGCTTGCGCCCCTTGGCATCCAATCCGGTCGCAAGGATATGACCGTTCGGCGCGGGGCAGAACCATGCGTCCGCAAAGGCGGGGGGCAGGGCGATTGCGTTCAGGCGTTTCCGCTCCGCCTGGTCGCGGATCAGCTGGCCTTCGGCGTCGTAATAGGACCAGCCCTTGCCGGAGCGTTTGCGCGAAATCCCTGGCAGGCTGTCATCGACGAAAATGAGCGGGGAAGGACACGGCGCCATTCGCATCCAACCTTGCCTGCACGCTTCGGTTCCCTTCGTTTGCCCCGGCGTTTCTCGAAACCATTCCGGCATCAACGCGTTGATTAACCAGACAGCCAAACCGGCTGCATATTAACAAGGAGTATTGATATGGGTGAGTATTCGGACAAGGCCAAAGGTGTCGGGAACGAAGTCGCCGGCAAGGTAAAGCAGCAGTCTTCGGACCCCGAAACCCGCGCCGAAGGGCGTGCGCAGGAAGGCAAGGGCGAAGCGCAAAACCTCAAAGGCAAGATCAAGGGCGCTTTAGGCGACAAGGTCTGATCGCCTTTACATCGGATTACGAAAGGCTCCGCTCGATCAAGCGGGGCCTTTTTTCTTTGCCCGCGGGTTAGGTTCCTGGTGGTCTGACTTTGCGGGGAAGTGACGGGAATTACAGTGTTCGGTTTCGATTCATTCCATATCCTGCTTGCCGTGACAGGATCGATCATCATCCTGTCCTATTGGATGCCGCGGTTCATTTCGGGGCGCGAACCTGCCGCGTCGGCGGCGCTGGTATTTCTTGGTCTGGCCGGATTTGCGCTGGTTCCCGGAATCCCGGCCGCCTTCGATCCGCTCGAAAACCCGGTCATCTGGGAAGTGACCGCCGAACTTTGTGTGATTATCGGCCTGTTCGGTAC
>NZ_JAXMJI010000091.1:0-27708 GCF_034376665.1 Allopontixanthobacter sp.
CTGGGTTATATCCGGCGAACAAGTACGATACCGAGGCTGGCCAATGTTTCCGGTTTGTCTAAGCCGAAAGGTCTGCCTACGCGGATTATCGTCCTGAATGTGTTGGCGCAGGCATTACTGACCGTCGGGGTCGTGGCATCCCTCTATGCGGGATATCTTTTCCCCGAGTACCGGGTCACAGCAGCCCAGCTGTCTGCAGTCGTAAACGGCGTGGCGACCTTGTTGCTGTTCGTGCTCATCGATCCCCAGCTCTCCGTAATGACCGACGATGTCGTTGCCGGCACGGTGGGAGAAGCAGAGTTCCGCCGGACGATTGTCTGGCTTTCCGCTAGCCGGATATTCGGTACATTGCTTGCGCAGGCGCTGTTCCTGCCCGCCGCGTGGATCGTGGTGCGGATAGCAGGGGTCATCTGATCCCCTCAACCCACTTCGTGAACCTGCCAAGACGATTCGACCTTGCATGGCTAATTACCTACTATATTAGTAGGGATTATGCGATGTGGAGATTTCATGCGGCAAACGCCAACCAAGACAGATCCCGGCCCCCTGCTGTTGACGGTGCCAGGAATCGACAACAGCGGACCGGAACACTGGCAGACGCTTTGGGAGCATGATCTGGAAAGCTGCCACAGGGCCGAACTGGGCATGTGGCACCGTCCCCATCGCAACAGCTGGGTAACGAAACTGAATGCCGCAATTGTCGCGGCGCGACGGCCGGTAGTTCTTATCGCCCACAGTCTCGGCTGCCACGCTGTCGCCTGGTGGAACACGCTCGAGAAGAAACCAACCGGCCGGGTCATTGGCGCGCTGCTGGTGGCCCCGCCCAACCTGGAAGGAACGCCGTTCGACAGCCGTCTTTGCGCATTCGCGCCCTTGGTGCGTGACCGCCTGCGATTCCCATCTGTCCTCGTGGCAAGCGAGGACGATCCCTATGCCTCGTTCGGCCACTCGCGAAAAATGGCAAGGCTGTGGGGTAGCCGCTTCGTCAACGCAGGCTGGCTGGGCCATATCAACGCCGATTCCCGTATCGGTGATTGGCCGTTCGGACGTTTCCTGCTCCAGCAATTCCTGCTTGATCTGGAGGAACCGCGGATGCGTCCACTACGTTCTATGCGCCCAAAGCCCGAAAACGAACTGAGAGCCAACTAATCGGCCTGTGGGCGCTTACATCAAGACGCTGATCGCGATGCAGCTTGCGATGCCCACCGCAATGTTCATGGGAACACCGATCTTCGCGAAGTCCATGAAGCGGTAATTGGCCGCGCCGTAAACAAGCGTGTTCGTCTGGTACCCGATCGGCGTGGCGAAGCTCGCACTGGCGGCAAACATCACGGCTAGGACCAACTGGCGAGGATCAATCCCAAGCGCGTTCGCCAGGCCGATGGCGATAGGCGTCATGATCACGGCAACGGCGTTATTTGTCACCGTCTCGGTGAGGAGGCTCGTCACTGCGTAAATGGCAATCAGCAGCATGAGCGGCGACGCCGCGGCGAAGGCCGGCTGAAGCGCGTCAACGATCAACTGCACCGTGCCTGCATTCTCCAGCCCCTTGCCGAAGGCAAGCATCCCGAAGATCAGCACCAGTGTGCTTCCGTCCAGCGAGCCCCAGGCTTCTTCCGGCTCGATGCACCGGGTCAGCAGGACCACTCCCACGCCCGCAAGCGCCAACCCTTCGATCGGGAAGCCAAACAGCGCCGCGAGAATTACGACGCCTGCAAGCGTTGCAAGGGCGATGGGCGCGCGAATCCGGCGGAACGCCCGGACCGGTGCTTCGCTCACATCCGCGAGACCGACATTGGCCTGCAGCGCTTGCGCGCCATCATTGCCTGCTGCGATCAACAGGCGGTCGCCCGCGCGAACCCGGACATTGGCGAGATCGGGACCAGCGAGGTGCCGGGGCCGGGAAAGCCCGAGGACCCTGCAGGTCAATCGGGACAGAAGGGGTATCTCCGCCAGTCTACGGCCAATTACCGGGTGCGAGGGCCCGATCACCGCTTCGATCAGCTTCAGATCGTCTGGCCGATCGGGTCCGGCTGTCGCGATCCCGCCGCCCACCCCGGTCAGGCCAGTTCGAAAATCATAGGCCTCGGCAAGAGAAGCCAGTTCGGCGGGACTTGCCGCTACGATGAGCTGATCGCCTGGCTTCATCACCCGGTTTTCGAACCCGCGGCGTTCGATCGTCCGCCCATTCTGGAAGCCAACCACCCGCAGACCCGGCCTTCTGAATATTCCGATCTCTGAAAATTTCTTGCCGGCAAGAACGCTCGTCCCCTCCAGCGTCAGGTGCGAAAGGTAAGTATCACTTTCGCCTTGTTCATCCAGCGCATGGGCCGGCCGGTCGGGGAGCAGGAACCGGCCAAGGACAGCCAGCAGGGCAACGCCAGCTGTTGCCGTCACGAGACCGACAGCGGTCATTTCGAAAATCCCAAACGCCTCGAGCCCCTGATCCTGCGCCACCCCGTCCACCAGGAGATTGGTGGACGTGCCGATCAAAGTCAGGGTGCCGCCGAGGATCGAGATGTAGGACAACGGTATTAGGAGCCGCGTTGCAGCCACGCCCAGAACCCGCGCCAGCCGCTGGACGATCGGGATCATGACGATAACAACGGGCGTGTTATTCATGAAAGCAGACGCCAGCATCGTGCCACCGCCAATTTCGGCGACAGCCAGTCGGGGTTTGCGAAGCGTCCGGCGGATAATCCAGCCGGATATTTCTTCGAGAGCGCCGGTCCTTAGCAACGCGCCCGAGAGTATGAACATGGCGGCAATCGTGATCGGTGCGGGATTTGCGAATACGCCCAGGGCTTCGTCCACAGGCAGGAACCCGAGCAGCATCATGGTTAGGCCGCCAAGAACCGCGATCACCACCGGCGGGCGCCTTTCGGTCGCAAAAGCAACAAACACCGCGACCAGCACTCCAAGCCCGATCAGGGCGGAGTAATCGGTGAGGAAATCTTTCAGGAGAATGGGCACCACCGGATGTCTATGGCGTGTCTTTCACAAGGACTCCAGCGCCGTTCACAAGGATCCAATCCGCAAGCTGATCGTATGAGCCAATCCTTGGCCGAAAAACGGTTACTCTTGCTACGCCAAAGTGCCAGTCTGGCGCTTACCTTTCTGTGGCAATAAGTAGGCTGCATGGCAGATCACGGATTAATTTGGCTCCCGTCGAGCCTTCAAGCCAGCGAACTAGGAAACCCTTGTATGCATAGCCGATCACCACAACGTCGGCATCAATTCGCTTCGCATAAGTGGCGATTTCGTTGGCCGGATCACCTTCCAGAATTTCGGTGACCACCTTCAGACCTCGATCTCCAAGTCTCTCTGCTTCAGTGAGTAGCATCTGTGCCATGCTGCTGCGCTTCGCGGTCAAGAAGGCGTGTTGTGGGTATGGCTCAGTAAGCGCAGCACTCGGAATGCTTTCAACAACGCCGATCAGGATGAGTTCTGCGTCACAGAGACGCGCAAGGTCCGTAGCTTGATGCAGCGCTGCTACCGATTCTTCACCGCCATCGAAGGCCAGTACAATTTTCTGGAACATGGTCTTGTCCTTTTGCTGAGACTCCAGCAGGCGTCCGTCACCGAAAACTTAAATTTTAATAGCAGATCGTGTGCGGGGATGTCTTGGATCCGACCTGAGGCGGTCAACGTCGACTATGGCAGCGGAAGTGCTCAATCAGTACAGCGTTCAGAGCGGCGCGACACCGAGGACAAGGCCGGCAACTCCACATGCCGCGATCACCGTCAGGGCACCAGCCTTGAAACGGAACATTGCTACCATTGCTGCCACTGTCAGCAAGAGCGCTGGCAAGCTGAGGCTGCTCAGGACTGGCAAATCGAAACGGAGAGGTGCAGCGCGGAACTCGAAGACCTCCTCGAAGATCGTGTGCAGCGCAAACCAGACCGCCAGGTTCAGAACCACGCCGACAACGGCAGCCGTTATCGCCGTCATCGCCGACGAGAGCGCCACATTTCCTCGCATCCGCTCAGCAAACGGAGCGCCAAGGAAGATCCAGAGGAAACAGGGCACGAAGGTGACCCAGGTGGTCAGCACGGCTGCCAGTGTGCCGGCAACGAGTGGGTCCAGCCCCCCAGCGTTACGTGCAGCGCCCATGAAGCCCACGAACTGCGTCACCATGATCAGCGGCCCCGGAGTGGTTTCTGCCATCCCGAGTCCGTCGAGCATCTCTCCAGGCTGAAGCCAGCCGTAGTTCTCCACCGCCTCCTGAGCGACATAGGCCAGCACCGCGTAAGCACCGCCGAAGGTTACCACCGCCATCTTTGAAAAGAACGTCGCGATTTCGGTGAAAACACTGTCCGGCACAATCATCAGCAATGCGGCGACAGGTGCGAGCCACAGAACGAGAAACACGGCCGAAATGCGAAGGCTCCACCCCAGGCTGGGACGAGCGTGATCGGGAATATGGTCCCCGAGTGCTGTGTCCCGGTCTGCTACCGCCGTGCCGCCCAAGCTGCCATGTCCGCCACTTGCCTCGAATGCCTTGAGGCCGCTTTTGCCACCAAGGTAGCCAACCAAGGCGGCGACCACGATGATGATCGGAAACGGCACCGACAAGAAGAAGATTGCAATGAAAGCACTAGCAGCAACCACCCACATTGCCGGGTTCCTGAGCGCCTTGCTGCCGATCCGGCGAACGGCCGAAAACACAATTGCAAGCACGGCGGCCTTCAAGCCAACAAAGAGCGCCTCGATTGCTCCAAGGTTGCCATAGAGGGCATAAAGCCACGACAGCACCATGATAGCCAGGAAGCCGGGAAGAACGAACAGGGTGCCTGCCAAGATGCCGCCCTTGGTCTTGTGAAGGAGCCATCCGATGTAGGTCGCGAGTTGCTGGGCTTCGGGACCGGGCAAGAGCATGCAATAGTTGAGGGCGTGAAGGAAGCGCTCCTCCCCGATCCATTTCTTCTCCTCGACTAAGATCCGGTGCATCACCGCAATCTGACCGGCGGGGCCTCCAAACGATAAAGCCGCGATGCGCGCCCAGACCTTTACGGCTTCTCCAAAGGGGATGTTGTGGTGTTCTGGATGCGCCATCTGCCACTTGTCTACCGAATCGCAAAAATCAGCAATGACGTTGATAAAGGAATGGCTGTTTTCGTGAGGTTTTCCCGAGCTTGCCAGTCCGCTCCCGCCCCGAAGACGCCTTAACTTATCGCATTAATGAACGGCCGGTTTCGACGGCCCAGCCACGCGATGCCAACGTCCGCTTTGTCGGGGGGAGCTGACACACTGCTGTCGGTTAAGCCGATCGGCTAGTCATCCTGAGAACGGGCATTCCGGAGCCTGCCTTCGATCGCGGAGTGAGTAATCTCGGAGCACGTGCGCAACACGCAAGCGATAGTGCGCGAAAACGCCAGTTTTTCCGGCAGACTGGGCTGACCGATGCTCCTCCGTTTCGCGCCAGCGCTGCACTGCGCTCTCATCGGCAAAAAGGAAAGCGATACGAGCTTACCCGGATTGCTCAGGCTCTGGAACCGCTCGACAGATATGAAGCCCTCGATCTTCTCCAAAAGCGGCCGGAGATCTGCTGCAATATCGAGATAAACGTCATACAGACCCGCCGCTGGCTCCACCTCGAAGATGACCGCGATCATGCCATCACCACATGTGGTGAAGAGACCAGCTTGAGGAAAGTGCGGTCTTCGCGAAGAAGAAACTTCTCGCGCTGGGCAAACTCGTAGTTCTCCCGTCCGAGCGGATCGGCAGCTAAGCGCCCCCGGTAGGCCTCGTAGGCTGCAAGACTTTCAATGTTGTAGATACCATAAGCCAGTGTGCTCGAGCCTTCTTGAGGCGCGAAGTAGCCGATCAAGTCTGCCCCGCAGCGCGGGATCGCTTGACCCCAGTTCTTCGCATAGTCGCAGAACAGGTCTCGCTTGGTTGGAACGATATGGTAACGGATAACACAGGTCAGCATGGGAAACTCCTCTTCGGGGGGTCACTTCATATCGCTTGGCCAAACCGCAATGCTTCGGTATTGATCGAAGTATGAAAGAAGGCCCCGACATCTCCCGCCTTGCGACGCTGATCGCTGATCCCAGCAGGGCGAACATGTTAACTGCGCTCATGTCTGGTAAGGCCCTGACGGCTACCGAGCTAGCAAACGAAGCCGGGGTCACGCCACAGACGGCGAGTTCACACTTGCGCAAGCTCGAAGATGGGCGACTTATTCGGATTCGTCGACAAGGGCGGCATCGCTACTTCGCGCTCGCCGATGAGGGTGTTGCCCGGTCGCTCGAAGTTCTAATGGAACTTGCGGAAACTACGGGCCATACCCGCACGCGGACAGGCCCTAAGGACACGCTGCTGCGCGAGGCGCGCGTCTGCTACAACCATCTAGCGGGACATCTGGCAACCCGCCTGTTCGACCAACTGATCCGGCGCGGCTGTATCGAATTGCAGACAGACGGCCTCACGCTGACCGAGAGCGGCCTGTTTTTCGCCGAGTCCTTTGGAATAGACGTCGCCGGTCTCTCCGCGAAGCGCAGCCCCATGTGCCGTGAATGTCTGGACTGGAGTGAGCGAAGGTCGCACCTTTCGGGCAGTTTGGGGAGGGCGATATTTGACCAGATTTTACACCGGAATTGGGCAAGGCGAGCCGTCGACTCCCGCGCGGTCATCTTCTCGGCAACAGGGCGAAAGCAGTTCGAACAGTTGATCGCGGGATAGTCGCTCCCTGATTCCAGCTGTTCAAGGTTACGCCCAAGATAGCGGAATGTCGGTTTTCCATGACCTTTGTGCCGCTGAACGCCCCGGACACCCCCTAATAGTTGCCATTTGTAGCCCAATGTTCCTGCATGGAGGTACGGCCGGTTTTGGGTGAGCGATGTTGGCTGTTAGACGGCCGCTTTGTCGGCGGTTGCCGCCACGCTGCCCTCGGTCGTGCCGAAAGGCAGCTAATCGCCACAGGCGCAAAAAACTTGCCGTTCCGGACACGACAACGTTGCCGCCACTTCTTGTCGTGGGCAATGCGCCCTCCTTTCGGCCATCGGAAACCGATTTTGAAACTCGCGAAAGCGGACGTCAGTTGGATGCCGCCAAGCGGCTGCGATTGGTGATTAAGCGGCACACTCCCATTGCGGACACTGGGAGTTGCCGACACTCAGCGTTGATCGAGCGTTCACGACTCGCCGCGCCTCCACGGGCCCGCGCCCGCTGATCCGGCCATAGGTGATTGTCTCGGCTGGTCCGACCCCCGGCGCCACGGCGCGAATAAGGACGCCGCTGTCCGGCGCGAACAGGCCGTCCGGCGAGGCGAGGAGCGGTTCGGCATGGCCGTCGCCGCGAACGAAGGTCAGGCCGCTGGCACCGTCTTGCACGATCCGGAAAGGCGGCACATTAATTTCAGTAAGTTGGTAGGTGCCGACGAAGCGCTCGAGGATTGCGCGCGTGAACGCAGTGCTGGGCTGCGTCGCGGACGCCATCGGGTCCGGCGTCAGCGATGGCGCGTTGGACCTCGTACATCAGCGGCTTAGCATTGTCGGAATTCGCCATCAGGGCGGCGCCCTGGCAGGTTTTGGGGAATGCGAGCAATATCGCATTCTAGCCCTCATTGGCGCCCCGTCTACGCGCTCCGATTGTCGTAATTGCCGATCTGGGGGTGCCCGGATATTTGTCAGCAGAATTAGTCAGCAAGCGTTAGCCCGCGCAGCAAGACAGCTTCGACAAGTCCTTGTCGAACGTCTCCGCCGCGAGCTTTCCCAACGTGGGCCTGTGCGAGGGGGCCGGTGCATCGTTGACGCCGTCCCCCCCCCATCGCGACCTTGTGACCCTGCTCCTATAGCTCCGCGATTACCCGCACCTTGTCTTGCGGAAGGACGTCTGCACGGATGTCGTCGATTCCGAGCCGACCGGCGACAGCGCGGGCGGTCCGTTCAGTGTCGCCTGTCGCCATAATGATCCGGATGCCGAGCCGGTGCAGTGCTTTGATAGCTCCTGGGGTGGTCTGTTTCACCATGTCGGCAAGATGCGTCGGGCAGGTATGGGGCACTTGATCAAGGCCGTTTTCCGCTGTGTGCCCCAATTGATCGTTCATGACATGTACGTTTTAAGTTCCTGCTCGCGGCCGGTCATCCGGGCGCTCGGCCGGATGCAGCAGCGAAGTGATTGCATCGGCCAGTGGAACAGCCAGTTCGACATCGTTCGAAGCATGCGGAATGCTGTCCGTCGTGACGAGGCGCGCGGCTCCCGCGGCGATGATGTCTGCCTCCGCATCGCCAGCGAAGACAGCATGGATGACAACGCACACGGGCGGACGCGATCCAGCTTTCAGCAGACGTGAAACGGCTTGTATCATCGTTCTGCCGGATGAAGCGATGTCGTCGATGATCACCGGGGTTCCGCCGGCAAGTGCCGCACTTTGCGGAATGCTGACCTCGACGTCGCGATCGCCGAACCGATGCTTTGTCAGCACTTCGTACGGACGCCGGGCCAGACCGGCCACCTCCGCAACCCACTGCTCGCTTTCGCTGTCCGGCCCGACAAGCACAGCATCGGGAATGTTGTCCTGAATCCAGCCGGCAATGACCGGTGCTGTAACCACCCGCCTGCACGGTATTGCAAAGAGATCGTCTAGTTTGGCGATCCGGTGCAAGTGGGGATCTACGGTGACCAGCCAGTCGAAGCTTTCCTCAAGGTACCGAGCAAAAACTGGCGCACTGATGGCTTGCCCGGGGGCGAAGCGTCTATCCTGTCGCATGTAGGCGAGGTAAGGGGCGGCAAGCCCCACACTGCGGGCCCCGAATTCGCGCGCCGTTTCAGCAGCGAAGCGCAGGGCAAGGGCAAGCGCATCTGGATTGCGCAAGGTCGCCAGGATTGCCACGTCACGATCTGATAGCTGCGTCTCGGGCAAGGTGACCAGACATTCGCCGTCGGGAAAGCGATGCAGCTCTATCGGAGCAAGGTCGAGGCCGGCAACTTCTGCGATTTTCCGCCCCAAGGCGGTCATTTCCGGAAACACGGCGAGGACGCCGTTCATGACCCCCCCTCGATTGCGACAGGTTCGGGGCCAGCCAGCGCGAAATCTCTCGCCCACGCGAGCTCGCCCCGGCTTTCGGCGTGGATTTCGTACAAGGGATCGCCGCGTTCCACCCACTCTCCTGGCCTCGTACGGAGCAGCACGCCTGCGGTTCTGCGGTTCGGCGCGCCGGCTAGTTTGGCAATCTTGCTGATGCGGCGGTTATCCCAGGCTCCGACGCGGCCAGCGGTGGTCGCGATCATCGGCAGGCGATGTGGCGCACAACCGGGCTCCGAAAACCCACCTTGGGCTTCGCAGATGGCAGCGAACTTGCGCTCGGCTGCACCGCTGTCGAGCAGTTCGACCGCCTGAGAGCGGCCACCCCGATGTCCGGAACCGGCAAGGTCCAGCAATGCTCCGGCCAAATCGAGAGCACGCTCACGGAGGTCGAGCGGTGCGTTCCGGTCCCGACGCAGCACCGCGAGCAGATCGCAAGCCTCTAGCGCAGGTCCAATCCCCCTGCCCACCGGTGCAGAACCGTCGCTTTGGTGAACGAAGAGGGCCAGTCCCAAAGCATCGGCTACGGCGCGCAGACGCTCCGAAAGGGCGCGGGCAGCTGCGGATGAGCGGATTTCGGCTGTTGGTCCGACCGGCATGTCAATGAGCACGTGCGACGAACCTGCAGCAGCTTTCTTCGAGAGTACGCTCGCCACGAGCTGACCGTCGCTGTCGAAATCCAGCGGTCGTTCGATCCTGATTAGAAGATCGTCGGCTGGGCTGAGGTCGAGTTTGCCGCCCCAGACGAGACAGCCACCCTCGTGTTCGACGACGCGGCGCATGGCCGCGAGGTCAAGCGCAACAGGTGTCATCACCTCCATCGTGTCGGCCGTGCCGGCTGGCGAGGTGATGGCCCTGCTGGAGGTCTTCGGGACGCGGAAGCCGGCAGCGGCGGCTATGGCCACCACGATCGGCGTGGTGCGATTGCCCGGCAGACCGCCGACGCAATGCTTGTCAAGAACGGGACTGTGACCCCAGTCCAGCGTCTGACCTGCTTCCTTCATCGCCCGGGTGAGGGCGATCGTTTCGTCAAGGTCGAGACGATCTCCGGCGCATGAAGTGATGAAGGCGGCCAAATCGATGTCGGACAGCCGATGGTCGAGTGTGTCGGCCACTATCGTCCGGCATGCTGCATCGTCCAGCCGTTTTCCGTACACTTTCCCGCGGATGACTGCCGCAGCCGCAGGGGGCTCTGGATGAAAGAAGGTGGCAACGTCGCCCTCTTGGGCGTCCAGCGCCTGCCACGCAGCGTCACTCAACCCGGCGGTGTCGGTCGATAGCCAGTCCGCTCGGGTGATCACGTTAAGCGTGGCGACGATGGAACGTTCGCGCAGAGTGACCCCGATTTGTGTCTGAACGGAGAACCCCTCGGCGCGGCACAGATCGCAGTCTTCTCGCATGTAGACGACAGGTTGCTGGTAGGTATCGATGCCGGCTCGCAGCAGTGAAAGGGAATGAACTGTTTCCGTCATTGAGGAGCGTCCAGGCTGACCCGCTCCAAGTGTTCTGGCACCCGCGCAGCCCACCCAAGTTCGTGCTCGATACGAAAGCGTAAGGCGTCTGCACTTTCTGGCTCGCCGTGGGTGACGTAGGTCATCTCGGGGGGCGGGGCGTTACGCATCCAGCCAATCAGTTCGTCGGCGTCGGCGTGGCCCGACAGGCTTCCCAGCTCGACAACTTCGGCCTTGATCTCAACCTCGCGACCGAAAATGCGCAGGTTCCGCTCGCCCCTGACGAGCGCCGCGCCGCGGGTGCCGCCTGCTTGAAAGCCGCTCAGGACGATTGCGTTTTTGGGATCAGGGCCGAAGCTGGCAAGATGATGCAGCACCCGACCGCCAGTCAGCATTCCGCTCGCCGAGACGACGATAAAGGGACCTTGGCGACGGTTCAGATCTTTCGATTCCTCAACGGTTCGAACTCGTTCCGCGACCTCGTTCATCGCCTCACATTCTTCCCGGGAGACGTGGTGCTCGTTGTGGAATCGGTGGTAGATATCGGTTGCGCTGATTCCCATCGGACTGTTGAGAAAGACGGGGATGTAAGGAATGGCCCCGCTTTGGCGCAGCCGTGCGATTTGCAGCATCACTCCCTGGATTCGCCCCACCGCAAAAGCTGGTATGATGATCGCCCCGCCGCGGCGGACGACGCGGTTTATGATGCTTGCAAGTTCCCGCTCGGCGTCGACCGTCTGGTGCTTGCGATTTCCGTAAGTTGATTCACAAACCAGAATGTCGGCGCCTTCGAAGCTTGTCGGTTCTCGCATCAAGGGGTCTGCCTTCCGGCCGAGATCGCCAGTGAAGTGAATGCTTCGAGATCCCACCTGCAAACTAATCTGCGCCGCACCCAGCAGGTGACCTGCGGGCAGGAAGCGTGCCTCCAGGCTCTCACCGATCTCCAGAGCGCGATCGAAGCTGATCACTTCGAGGTGCTGGAGCGCGCGTTTCGCATCGTCTTCGGTGTACAGGGGCAGAGGGTTCTTGTGCTTGGAATAGTGCTTCCGCTGGGCGTAGCGCGCTTCCTCTTCCTGCAAGTGCCCGCTGTCCGGGAGCAAAAGCCCGCAAAGTTCAGCGGTCGCAGCTGTACAATGGACCTTGCCTCTGAACCCATCGCGAACGAGCGCTGGAAGATAGCCAGAGTGATCAAGGTGTGCGTGTGTAAGCAGGACCGCATCGATAGATTGGGGCGGCACCGGAAACGGGCTCCAATTGCGCAGCCGTAGCTGCTTGTATCCCTGAAAAAGCCCGCAATCGACTAGAATCCTTCGGCTGTCCGCTTCGACGAGATACCGTGATCCCGTGACGGTGCCTGTTGCGCCCAAAAAACTCAGCGAAGCACTCATGTCGTGGTCCTCGCGAAAATATGGTCGCTCGGTGCCGGCCGCGTCATTTCGGTCGTCGAGATTGTTTTGTGAAAAAGAACTGAAGCGGGACCAGCAGAACCGCTGCATACCATCCGTAGAGAAAGCTACCGAGCGCTCCAGCTAGAAACCCTCGGATGGTGAGCCATTCAAAACCCGGGAGCAGCGGAGCCCATGCTTCTACCATGTGGAACCGTCGAGGCGCGAGAAGCCCGAATGCGACACATAGCAAATATGTGATCAGCAAGAACGAACTGAATGTCCAACCCCAGGTCCTGATGCTTTGGCCCAATGAAGTCTCTTCCATCGTCTTCTCTCCTCTAACATGAGCCCAACCGTCAATCCTGGTCAGCAGCGGTCAGAGCAGCCCCGATCCGCTGGGAGGCACTCCGCGCATCGGGGCACCCCGAGCGTCTTCCCCTGCCATTCGATTCCTCGCTTGACCGGATAGATTCAGAAGCTCCCGACTCGACCGCTCCTCCTTATTTCGCCGTCCTTTACGTGCGATCCTGAACTTATGGCGGATTTGCTGGCAAGAAGAATTGTTCTAGATCAAAGACGGCCAGATCCACGGCTTTAAACCACAATTGAGTTCTAGGAATTCGAGTTCGTGTTGTGCTCTGCGAACGGCCTCTCGCCCAAGGTGGCCCGCCTGTGCTCCGACACCTGGACCTGGATCGATGATCATAACCATTACCATGGACAAACCCACTGCCGCTCGGTCCAAGATCAGGAACTCGCGAAGGCAGCAGGGGTTCTTTGGGAGAAGGAGATGTATAATGAAAATGCTTGTGGCAGCAGCAGTTGTTGTCGGAACAGCTTTCGGCGTTCCCGTGATCGCGCAGGAAAGACAGCACCAGCATGGGAGCGAAGAGCCCTCCGGCTCGAGTGGCCAAGCGGCCAGTATGGAGCAACATCGTCAGGCCATGCAGGAAATGCACGAGCTTATGGCGCGCGCGAAAACTACGGCTGACCCTGCCGAGCGCCAAAGACTCATGGCGGAGCACCGTGCGAAAATGCACGCGCAAATGGCCCAGATGATGTCCGGAAAAAATGCCGAGATGATGCAACAGCATCATCAGCACATGGCCATGATGCATGAAATGATGGCGCAGATGGCCGCGCACCATGCTGCCAATCAATCGGCTGAGAATAACGACTAGTCTGGACCGGCAGATGAAGAGCCTGCTGAAGTTCGCCTCGGTCCACGCCAACATCCACTACCACTTCAACCTCGCTCGCCGTCTTACCGACAGACAGAGCTACAAGACCGCCCCTTCAGCCGCACTCGCCGAGTGGCAGAACCTCATGGCCTGAGCCCACGCTGGGCAAAGGAGAACTCCGCCATTCGGAGACAAGTTGTGGTTAGACTAACACCGGGTAACTGACAGCACCTGTCATTTGTAAGACCCCTTGGCATCGTGGATGGCCTGCGCGCCGAGGAGATGGCGAGGTGTTAGCCCGATCACGATCGGCGGAATGACGATCCATTGCAGGAGCGGGCTCAGCCCCGTGCCGAAGGGCGGTACAAGCGGCATCAGATCCGAATAGGTCCAGCGCAAGCTGACATTGGTGTAGTAATACTCAAACCCCACGGTCAGGGCGATCCCGACGGCGACAAAGATCGCAGCTGGAAAGCGCGTTGGCCGAAGGATCCAGTCCCGACTTCGTGCGGCCAGAGAGGCGAGCCAAAAAGCTATCAGCGCGAAACCAACATCGCCAAAAGTTGCCGACATGCAAAGCTTGATCGCTTCCCAATGAGGCAACTCGGCCATGCCGGAATAGGTTGGAACCTGGACAAACTCCCAGACGAAATGGAGGACGAATGAGAAGTAGACGACAGGCAGTTCGGGCGTATCCGACCCCCTCACACTGCGCGTGCGGACATCAGAAACGGAGTCGTATGCCTTCTTCTCGCTGGTGCTTCCCATCAGATCGCGTCGATGGCCTGCGCCAGAAGCTCCCGCACTTCACCTGCCACAGCCGTCAATTCGGCGTTCTCGATTGCCTGCATCGACGCCACCGGATCGATGGCGCTGACCTCGATATCGCCCTCGACTTCCCGGAGAATAACGTTGCAGGGCAACATAGCGCCCACCCGCGGCTCGATACCGATCGCCTGATAGGCCATCTTCGGATTGCACGCGCCGAGGATGCGGTAGGCGGGCATCTCGACACCGATCTTCTTTTTCATCGTCGCCTTGACATCGATCTCCGTCAACACGCCGAAGCCATGGTCCGCAAGCGCCTTGCGGGTGCGGGCGTCGATCTCGTCGATTGCTGCATCGGAGATCATTCGATTGATGGTGTAGGCCACGGTGAAGTCCTTTCATCTAGATCCGAAGATTTTCAATCAGGGCGGTTACCGCCAAAACCGCGTGTGCAACTACGAGGATTGTCCCTCATCAGATAATTTGAGCCTGTTGGCAGATTAAAACAGGAGTGTCTGGGATCATCTGTTGGTTGATATTATGCGGCTAGCTTGCGGTGTTGCAAGCGCCGATGTTCGATGGTCTTTTGTTTGGTCCTTTCACGCTGTTTGATGTTGGCTTCTGCCCTGCCGAAGCAGTCGGTCTGCCTTAGGGCCCATCTTTATAAGGAGGGCGGATTGATCTGCATCATTGAATGAAATCTTAGGTAACCTAACGCCATGCCTATGGCCCAACCACCACCCTTTCTCCGCGGTGCGTTCCGCCCTTTCTTCCTGTTCGCCGCGCTGTGGGCAGCGACCGCGATAATCATCTGGGTGGCGGCATATTCCGGCGCGCCGGTCCTCGATGAAGTGGTCGATCCATTGGGTTGGCACCAGCACGAGATGCTGTTCGGCTTCGTTGGAGCCGCTGTCATCGGTTTTCTTCTCACTGCGATAGCGAATTGGACAGGTCGGCCGCTTCTCGGTGGAGCAGCACTAGCGGCACTGGCAGCGCTGTGGGTGGCTGTGCGCGTGACGCTCGCGCTGGGCATAGGCGCTCCCTGGCTTGCTCTGGTGCTTGAACTCCTGCTCTTTCTGGCTGTAGCCGCATTTGCCGCGCGGGAGGTGATTGCATCCGGCAACCGCAACCTGCCCATCGCCATTCTGGTCTCGCTTGTGGGGATATCCGCGGCGATCGATCTTGCGGAGACCGGCGAAATTCTCACTGATCAAGACATCGGACTGAGAAGTGGTATTTCGCTGATCGTGATGCTCATCGGACTTGTAGGTGGGCGGATCATCCCCGCTTTCACGCGGAACTGGTTGACGCGCGAAGGCGCCGCCCCGCCGATGCCAATTATGCCAGGTCCGGGGGATATCCGCGTCCTCGGTTTGACCGCTATCAGCCTGATGGGCTGGCTCATTTGGCCGACTTCCACTGCTGTAGGTGGGTTGCTGCTTGCGGCGGGACTCGCGCACCTGTGGCGGATGTCACGCTGGCAGGGTTGGCGGACGTACAGGGACCCGCTCGTCGTGGTCCTTCATCTCGCCTATCTCTGGATGCCGGTGGGACTAGCATTGTTAGGGCTGCATCTGGCGTTCGATATCGTTTCGCGCTCGGCGGCGATCCACGCTTTGGGCGCAGGCGCGATGGGACTGCTGATTCTTGCGGTAATGAGCCGGGCGAGCCTGGGTCACACGGGCCGAGCTCTTCAAGCTGGTCGCGGATTGACGCTCGCATACGCCCTGGTGTTCATCGGAGCGCTGGTGCGCGTGCTCACCTCGATCGGGCTGCTGGAAGGAATTTGGCCGATACATCTGTCAGCTGCGCTGTGGGCGGGCGGCTTCGCCCTCTTTGCCGCGCTCTACTTTCCCATCCTCACTAGGCCGAGACTTGATGACCCATCGCTCTGACACGAGGAATGTCGATCGGCTGGATATGACAAGGGGGGCAATGGTCGATTCCTTCGGGCGGCGGATCACCTACGTCCGGATGTCGGTGACCGATCGATGCGACCTGCGCTGCCGGTATTGCATGTCGGAGCGAATGACCTTCATGCCGCGGAGCGACCTGCTCGACTTCGAAGAAATCGTGGCACTGGCCGATGTGCTTATCGCTCGCGGCGTGAAACGAATCCGCCTGACAGGAGGTGAACCGCTCGTCCGCCGGAACGTGATGTATCTGATCCAACAGCTGGGATCGCGCGTCGGTGAGGGACTTGAGGAGGTCACACTTACGACGAATGGTACGCAACTCGCAGCCAATGCCGAGCAACTCTTTGCTGCCGGGGTGCGTCGGATCAACGTCAGTCTCGACAGTCTAGATCCGCGACGTTTCGCGCACATCACCCGTCGCGGAAGACTCGATCAGGTGCTAGACGGGATCGAAACGGCAGCGTCGGCAGGCCTGGCGATTAAGATCAACATGATGGCGCTTGCCGGTGTGAATGATGACGAGTTCCACACGATGCTCGCCTGGTGCGGAGCGCGCGGCTTTGACCTTACCCTCATCGAGACCATGCCACTCGGAGAGGTGGAGGACCATCGCCCTGAACGATATTTGTCGCTACAGGATGTTCTTTCGGAGCTGCGAGAACGCTGGACGTTGACGCCCTCGCTTCACCGAAGCGGTGGTCCGGCTCGGTATTACGATGTACGGGAAGGCGGTATGCGACTGGGTCTGATTACCCCCATGAGCCAAAACTTCTGCGACGGATGCAATCGCATTCGCATCGCAGCGACCGGAACCGTGTATGGCTGCCTTGGGCATGAGCAAAAAGTCGAACTTCGCGAGATTTTGCGCCAAAACGGGCCTGAAGCGGTCGACGCGGCGCTCGACCGTCTCCTGGCAGGAAAGCCGCAGCGGCATTCGTTCGATCTCACTCAACCTGCCACTGTCCGCCACATGAGCGTCACCGGGGGGTGATGGATCCCGAAGCCCTGGTCATGCTCGCAGTGGCGATGGGACTCGCCGCCGTTCTCTACTCTTCGGTCGGGCACGGTGGTGCATCTGCTTATCTGGCAATAATGGCGCTTGCGGGCATCGCTCCGGCTACAATGAGGCCGACTGCGCTTGCGCTAAACCTGGTAGTATCCGCTATCGCACTGACGAACTATTCTCGCGCGGGCCATTTCGACAGGCGCTTGTTCCTCACCGTCGCCATCCCCGCGATACCTTTCGCCTTCATCGGCGGGATGACACAATTGCCCGACCAATTCTACCGACCGGTTGTCGGCGTCATCCTGTTACTTGCCGCGATCCAGTTCGCCTGGAAACCCAACCGCACCATGAGCCAGCCGCCCCGCAGCCTTGTGTTGATTGCGGCTGGCGGGGCGCTTGGGCTGCTCGCTGGTCTCACCGGCACCGGTGGCGGCATCTTCCTTTCGCCGCTGCTGCTCATCACCGGTTGGGCGAAGCCGCGGACGACGGCTGCGGTGGCCGCGGCGTTTATATTCGTCAATTCCCTCGCCGGTCTGGCGGGGAACGTCTCGATGCTGGGCGAATTGCCAACGGGACTGGGGTGGCTGGCGTTGGCTGTAGGAGCAGGAGGACTGATTGGATCGCGATTGGGCGCGGCAGTTGTGTCGCGGGCAATACTCATGCGGTTGCTCGCCCTCGTGCTTGTCATTGCAGGCGGGAAGCTGCTGTTTACATGAAACCTGTCACGCTCATCCTCGCTGGTGGAGAGGGGCGGCGCATGAACGGTGGCAAACCCCTGCGGCTGCTTGGCGGCCGCACACTGCTCGCGCGCACGCTCGATTACGCCCACCAGCTCGATTTTCCCGTTGCTTTGGGCCTGCGTTCACATGATCAAATTTCCAGCATTCCTGAACTTAAAATCATCGAGGACCGGCCAGATATAGAAGGCCCGCTTGGCGGCGTGATGGCCGGCCTGGCCTGGGCGGATAGCAAGGGCTTCAACGCGGTGCTGACCATCCCGGTCGACATGCCCTGGCTTCCCGATGATCTGGCCCGTCGTCTGATCGAAAAAGCGAATGGCGAGCCTTCTTACGCCTACAGCGCCGGCAATGCTCATCCCATCTGTGCTTTATGGCCGGTAGCCAAACTCGGTGATGCGGAATGTTATGCCGCGAAAGGCGGCCGCTCCCTGCGCGGTCTTCTCGAGATTTTAGAAGCTCGAAGGGTCGAATGGCCTGTCGGCGACCAGGATCCGTTCGCCAATCTCAACGATCCCCTGGCGCTCGCCGAGGCGGAACATCAGCTTCAAAAATCGAGATAGCGCACCGTCTCGCCGGGTAGAACCTCCGGTGCACCGACCTCTCTCCGAACGAGCACGTCGGCATTGGCCAGCATCGTCTGGCTGCTAGAATCCTGGCTCTTAAGCCGGACCAGTCTGCCGCCAACCCATTTAGCCCGTTCCAGCGTTTCCCGACTGCCGTTGGCAGGGAAAGGCGCTCCGGCGATACCTCCTTGCCAGTTCAACGCCGAGGCCGGCGAACGTCCGGCCAGTCCGCTCACCAGCGGAACCAGGAAAAGGCGCGCCGTCACCAGCGCCGAGGTGGGGTTTCCCGGCAGCCCTAGAACCAAGCTTGGGCCTAGACGACCAAACCAGACCGGCTTGCCAGGTTTGATCGCCACTTTGCTGAACAACAGATCCAGCATTTCGCCGAACATGGCCTTGGCATAATCGCGCTCGCCAACAGAGGCACCGCCCGTCACCACCACCAGATCGGCTTCGACAAGCGCATCGCGTGCCCAATCAGCGAGGACTGCGACCTCATCGGGCAAATGGACACGCTGCACAACCTCTCCGCCAGCTTCCACGATCATTGCGGCTATGGCGGGTGAGATGCTTTCCGGTATTGTGCCGGGCCGCTGTCGAGCCTCGCCCGGAGGGACCAGCTCATCGCCAGTGCCGAGGATCGCGACGCGGGGGCGGCGAACGGCGCTTACCACCGCGATATCGGCGCCTGCCGCTGCAACAAGCGCTCGCGGTGTCAGACGGGCGCCGGCCGTTAGCAGCTCGGCACCCTCTTCGAAATCCAAACCGGCCGGACGGATGTGCCGGGCGGTGCCGTATTCCCGCACCTCGACCATATCATCAACGCGTGTGCAATTTTCTTGGACGACGACCCTGTCGGCCCCGTCGGGAACAGGCGCGCCGGTAAAGATACGGACGGCTTCACCGGGTATTATGGCAGGGGGCCGTGCAGTCCCAGCAAAACTCTCGCCTCTCACACGGAGCTTTGCGGGAAGCCTGCCAACATCTTGATCCCTCACCGCGTAACCATCCATTGCGGAACTATCGACCCGGGGAGAGGCGATCCGGGCCAAGATCGGCTTGGCCAGGGTGCGGTTATGCGCTTGCGTGACCGGCACATCCTCCGCCGGCAACGGGCGAGCTTCCGCCAGGACTATTTTCAAGGCGTCGTTGAAAGGCACGAGACTTACCATGCGTTCTTGCCGCCTTCCTCCATGGTCACGGATAGTAGGCAGAGCGGATTGAGCACCGCTATGTTAGGGGGATGGAAGGTGGCATTCTCGTCGATCCCACTCTCGCCTCCGGCTACCCGAACACGCCCCCTTGGTGAATCGGCTAACTTACCGACGAGGGTGACTTCGCGCACTCGAGACATATCGACTTCCTCGTTCGCGGCCATCGCACGAGGATCTGCCGCGATCCAGAGATGCGCCCCTAGCCGAACCATGTGAGCACGCTTTGATCTGAATCACTTGGTGTTCCGCACGCGGGGCTAAAAACGTCTCGATTCTCGAAAGGGCGGTTCATGAGCAGTCCGGTTTTCGCTACTCCTTCCCCCGGTGCTGGCCGTGCGACCTGGCTGAGCACGATCGCTTTTACCGCCTGCTTTGCCGTTTGGACGATTTTCGCCATCATCGGCATCGGGATTAAGGACGAGCTGAGCCTCTCGGAAACGGAGTTCGGCCTGCTCGTAGGAACGCCGATCCTGACCGGCTCGCTTTCCCGCGTGTTTCTCGGTGTCTGGGCCGATCAGTTCGGGGGGCGTCGGATACTAGCGCTCACGATGGTAGCCGCCGCTATCGCGACTTTTCTGGTTTCCTATGCCGATAGCTATCTCCTGCTTTTGGTCGCCGGTCTCGGCGTCGGCTTCGCCGGTGGAGCGTTCTCGGTCGGGGTTGCCTACGTTTCCACCTTCTACCCGCCTGGCAAACAAGGCACTGCACTCGGTATATTCGGTGCTGGCAACGTCGGTGCGGCAGTGACCAAGTTTGTCGCTCCATTTGTGATGGTGGCAGCAGGATGGACGGCAGTAGCCCAAATCTGGGCGGTCGCACTCGTAGTAATCGCAGCGGTCTTCTACATCTCTTCGCCGGAAGATCCGCAACTGCTCGCACGCAGGGCCGCCGGCAAAAGACCCGAGCCTATGCGGGAGCAACTCAAGGTTCTGCGCAACGTTCAGGTGTGGCGGTTTTCGCTCTACTATTTCTTCGTTTTCGGTGCCTTCGTCGCTCTGTCCTTGTGGCTCCCCCGTTATGTGATGGGCGTATACGATATGGGCATCAGGGAAGCCGGGATGCTCGCGGCCTTCTATTCGGTTCCTGCCAGCCTGTTCCGCATTTATGGCGGCCATCTTTCGGACAAATATGGCGCACGTCGGGTGCTCTACTGGACTTTCGGCGTATCGTCGCTCTGCACCTTCCTGCTCAGCTATCCGCCCACCCGCTATGTGATTGAAGGGGTCAATGGCCCGATCGAGTTCTCCACGCAGATGAGCCTTGTGCCTTTCCTCGTGACGATCTTCGTACTCGGCTTCTTCATGAGTCTCGGCAAGGCGGCAGTCTACAAGCACATACCCGTCTACTATCCCAATCGGGTCGGGGCCGTCGGCGGCCTCGTCGGGATGATGGGCGGCCTTGGCGGTTTTGTACTCCCGCTCACGTTCGGCGCCATGCTCGATCTCACCGGCATCTGGACGAGCAGCTTCGCCCTGCTCTTCCTGATCGTGACGGTCTCGCTTCTCTGGATGCATTTCGCGATCCAGCACATGGAACACACGCACGCGGTTGAGGGACGATCCGACGAGATGCCCGAACTGCCCGAGATGAAAGGACTTGGTGAAGATGTAACGACGACTCATGCCAGATCGTCGGAACCAAGGCGATCAGCGGCTTATGCGATGCCCCCGACCGGCGCGGTTGCAAGCGATCGTATAGCGGCGGATGAGCCGGCTCGCGAACAGTCCCGTTCAGATGCTGGCGTGCTGTCCGACTGGCGACCGGAAGATCCGGTCTTCTGGCAGGCGAAAGGTCGGTCGATCGCTCGGCGCAATCTGTGGATCTCGACCTACAACCTGTTCCTGGCCTTCGCTGTCTGGATGGTGTGGTCCGTTGTCGTTGCCAAGCTGCCGGGTCTCGGATTCGCCTTCACCACCAACCAGCTTTTCTGGCTTGCTGCGCTTCCCGGCCTGTCGGGTGCGACCTTGCGGATCTTCTATTCCTTTCTGGTACCGGTCTTCGGCGGAAGATTCTGGACTGCCGTATCCACCGCGTCTCTGCTCATCCCGGCATTCGGCATCGGCTATGCAGTCCAGGACCCGGCAACGCCATTCTTCATCTTCCTCGTCCTGGCTCTGCTGTGTGGTTTCGGTGGCGGTAATTTTGCCTCGTCCATGGCCAATATCAGCTACTTCTTCCCGAAAGCCGAAAAGGGGAACGCACTCGCGATCAATGCCGGCTTCGGCAATCTCGGCGTAAGCGCGATGCAATTCCTGGTACCGGTTGTCATCACCATGGGGCTTTTCGGCGCGCTTGGCGGCCAGGCGCAAGTCGCAGACGATGGTGCGCGCCTCTATCTGCAGAACGCAGGCTTCGTCTGGGTGCCGCTGATCATGGTCGGCACGATCGCGGCTTGGTTCGGGATGAACGATATCGCTTCGGCCAAGTCGTCCTTTGCTGACCAGGCAGCGATCTTCGGCCGCACACACACGTGGCTGATGTGCTGGCTCTACACCGGAACCTTCGGCACCTTCATCGGGATGTCGGCAGGGTTTCCGCTGCTCACCAAGCTCGTGTTCCCAGAGGTCGATGCGTTGCGATACGCCTTCATCGGCCCGTTCATCGGCGCGCTCTCGCGGGCTCTCACCGGTTGGGTTGCCGACCGGTTTGGCGGAGCCCGTGTCACATTTGTCGTGTTTCTAGTGATGATGGCGGCGGTCGTAGGTATGATCTGGTTCCTCGACGCTGGCGACTTCTGGGGCTTCTTCGGAATGGTCCTGCTGCTCTTCTTCGCCAGCGGCGTGGGCAACGCATCGACCTTCCAGATGATTCCAAACATCATGCGTTCCGAAATTTCCAGATTGGCACCGGAACTGTCTGCCGAAGAGCAGCGCGTGCAAGCCGAGCGCGAGAGTGCGGCAATCATCGGCTTCACTTCTGCGATCGCCGCCTACGGAGCGTTCTATATCCCCAAAGCCTACGGCTCGTCGATCGATCTGACCGGCACTGCCAACGCCGCCTTGTGGTGCTTTTTCGCCTTTTTCGTCAGCTGCGCGCTTTTGACATGGATCGCCTACACCGGCCCCCGCGGGCTGTTACGTTCCATCGAGATTCGTCGCTCCATACCGGCAACTGCCTGAGGATCCTTAATCATGAGCCACTTTCTCGACCGGCTGACATTCTTCAAGCGGATGCAGGACAGCTTTTCCGATGGGCACGGCATCACCACCGATGAATCGCGGCAATGGGAAGACGCCTATCGCAAGCGCTGGGCAGCCGACAAGATCGTGCGTTCGACCCACGGCGTGAATTGCACCGGCTCGTGCTCATGGAAGATCTACGTCAAGGGCGGCATTGTTACCTGGGAAACGCAGCAGACCGATTACCCGCGCACACGCCCTGACCTGCCCAATCACGAGCCCCGCGGATGTCCTCGCGGTGCAAGCTACAGCTGGTATCTCTATTCCGGAACGCGTGTGAAATACCCGATGGTCCGCGCACGTCTGCTTAACCATTGGCGCGAGGCGCGTCGCACCATGAGCCCGGTCGCTGCATGGACCTCGATTGTCTCCGATCAAGACAAACGGTCGGACTGGGTCAAGCGTCGCGGGCGCGGCGGCCTGGTGCGTTCATCCTGGGAAGAAGTGAACGAGATCATCGCGGCGGCCAACGCCTACACGATCCGGGAATACGGACCTGATCGGATAGCTGGCTTCTCACCAATCCCAGCCATGTCGATGATCAGCTATGCAGCGGGAAGCCGGTATCTGTCGCTGATCGGCGGCACGGTGTTGAGCTTCTACGACTGGTATTGCGACCTCCCGCCATCGAGCCCGCAAACCTGGGGCGAGCAGACAGACGTTCCCGAAAGCGCCGACTGGTATAATTCAAGCTACCTGCTGGTCTGGGGTTCGAACGTGCCGATGACGCGCACACCCGATGCCCATTTCTACACTGAAGCACGGTATCGCGGCACCAAGAGTGTAGTCATCTCGCCGGACTATAACGAGGCAGCCAAGTTCTCCGACATGTGGCTCCATCCCAAGCAGGGGACCGACGCGGCGCTGGCGCTCGCTTTTGGTCATGTCGTGCTGCGTGAGTTCTACGTCGACCGCATGTCGGATTATTTCAGCGACTACACGCGCAAATACAGCGATTTCCCGTTTCTCGTAAAATTGACCGAGCAGGATGGCCGACTGGTGGCTGACCGGCACCTTCGCGCCTCGGACTTCAAGAAAAATCTCGGGGAAACCGACCATCCGGAATGGAAGCCCGTCGCCCTGAACGATGCAGACGGCAAGGTTGTCTGTCCGCTTGGGAGCGCGGGTCATCGTTGGGGCGAAAAGGGCCACTGGAACCTCGCCGAAGTCGACAGGAATGGCAAACCGCTGCGTTTGTCCACGACACTCAAGCACGACCACGACCAGATCGTGTCGGTGGGCTTTCCGTATTTCGGTTCCGAGGCCTCGAATGGCTTCGTCGCGACCGATCACGATTCAATTCTGATGCGCAACGTGCCGGCTCGCGAAATCGAGCTGGCCAACGGCGAGCGCATATTGGCGACGACCGTCTTCGACCTGTTCTGCGCCAATTACGGCGTTGATCGGGGCTTCGGCGGCGAGAACGTCGCGCGGTCGTTCGACGATGACATTCCCTTCACTCCCGCGTGGGCAGAGCGCGTGACGGGCGTTCCCCGAGACGCCATCATCCAGACCGCGCGCGACTTCGCCGCAAACGCCGATGCCACGATGGGCCGTTCGATGGTCATCCTGGGGGCAGGCCTTAACCACTGGTATCACATGGACATGAGCTACCGCGGGATCATCGCGCTGCTCGTGATGTGCGGCTGCATCGGCCAGTCGGGCGGCGGCTGGTCGCATTACGTCGGGCAGGAGAAGCTGCGGCCCCAGACCGGTTGGCTGCCGCTTGCAATGGCGACCGACTGGACTCGTCCGCCGCGGCAGATGAACGCGACCAGCTTCTTCTATGCGCATACCGACCAATGGCGCTACGAAACGATGACCATCGACGACATCATATCGCCCACCGCCCCCAAGGCGGATTGGACCGGCTCGATCATCGACTACAACGTGCGCGCCGAACGGATGGGTTGGTTGCCGTCGGCCCCGCAACTGCACCAGAATTCGCTCGAGGTCGGAGCAGCCCTGAATAAATCCGGCGACGATGCCAATGAAGTCATTCCGAAAAAGCTGCAATCCGGCGAACTCCAGTTCGCCAATGCCGATCCCGACGATCCGCGCAACTGGCCGCGCAACATGTTTTTCTGGCGCTCCAACGTGCTTGGCGCCAGCGGGAAGGGTCACGAATACTTCCTTAAGCACTTCGTTGGCTCGATGCACGGTGTGGTTGGCGTTGACGGAGAAGAAAGCGGCGTAGTGCGGCCGAGCGAAGTG
Source organism: Allopontixanthobacter sp. (assembly GCF_034376665.1). Lineage (NCBI taxonomy): Bacteria > Pseudomonadati > Pseudomonadota > Alphaproteobacteria > Sphingomonadales > Erythrobacteraceae > Allopontixanthobacter > Allopontixanthobacter sp. The sequence continues at coordinate 24,653 of NZ_JAXMJI010000091.1, forward strand.
GTGTGGCACGAAGAGGCTCCGGAAGGAAAACTGGACCTGATGGTCAACATCGACTTCCGCATGTCGACCACCAGCCTGTATTCCGACATCGTTCTCCCGACCGCGACCTGGTATGAGAAGAACGATCTCAACACTACCGACATGCATCCCTTCATTCACCCGCTGACGGCGGCGGTGGATCCTGCGTGGGAGGCGCGGAGTGACTGGGCTATCTTCCGCGGTATCGCGGAAGCCTTCTCGAAGATTGCTCCCGAGGTTCTCGGGGTGGAGCACGACGTCGTGCTTTGCCCGATCCAGCACGACAGTCCGAACGAAATCGCGCAACCCTTCGACCCCAAGGATTGGGGGCGGGGTGAATGTGATCCGGTTCCGGGCAAGACGATGGCGACGATCCATGTAATCGAGCGCGATTATCCGGCGACGTTCGCACGCTTCACCTCGCTCGGTCCCGCGTTGGAAAAGTTCGGCAACGGATCCAAAGGCATCAACTGGGACACAAAGCATGAGGTGGCGCTCTTGGCGGCACTCAACGGGATGTCGTTGCAGGAAGCAACTGCCGGCCGCCCGCGCATCGACAGCGACATCGACGCTTGCGAGACGATCCTTATGCTGGCCCCTGAAACGAATGGCGAGGTGGCTGTGAAGGCGTGGGCTGCATTGGGCGAGACCACCGGTCTCGATCATCTGCATCTCGCCGAGGGGAAGGAAGAGGAGAAGATCCGCTTCCGCGACATCGTCGCTCAACCACGAAAGATCATATCATCGCCCACGTGGTCCGGCCTCGAGAGCGAACATGTCTGCTACAATGCCGGCTACACCAACGTGCACGAACTGATACCGTGGAGGACGCTGACCGGAAGGCAGTCGCTCTACCAGGACCACCAGTGGATGCGGGCATTCGGCGAGGGCTTCGTCACCTGGCGTCCGCCCATCGACACGCGCACCGTGCGACAGGTGCTCGGCAAGCTGCCCAACGGTAACAAGGAAATCCAGCTCAACCTGCTAACCCCGCACCAGAAATGGGGCATCCATTCGACCTATACCGAGAACCTGATCATGCTCTCGCTCAATCGAGGTGGTCCGGCGGTGTGGATCAGCGAGGATGATGCCAAAGAGGCGGGGATCGTCGACAATGACTGGATCGAGGTGTTCAACATCAACGGTGCCCTGACCGCGCGCGCGATCGTCTCGCAGCGGATCATGCCGGGATCCGCCATCATGTATCACGCGCAAGAGAAGCTGGTGAACACTGTCGGTTCGGAGGTGACCGGCCTTCGCGGCGGCATCCACAACTCGGTCACGCGCATCAACATGAAGCCGACGCATATGATCGGCGGCTATGCCCAACTCGCCTACGGCTTCAATTACTACGGCACCGTCGGTGCGAACCGCGACGAATTCGTTATCGTTCGCAAGATGAGCGAGATCAACTGGTTCGACAAGGCCGACACATTCGACAGGGCGGACACCAGAACCGTGAAAGCGCGGCAGGAGATCGCACGATGAGAATTCGCGCCCAGATCCCGATGGTCCTCAATTTGGACAAGTGCATCGGCTGCCACACCTGCTCGATCACCTGCAAGAATGTGTGGACCAACCGAGAAGGAGTCGAATACGCCTGGTTCAACAACGTCGAATCCAAGCCGGGTATCGGCTATCCAAAGGACTGGGAGAACCAGGAGCGCTGGAATGGCGGGTGGCATCGGCGCGCCAATGGCCGGATCGAACCCAAATTGGGCTCTAAATGGCGGATCCTTTCAAAGATCTTCGCTAATCCCAGTCTGCCGGAAATCGACGATTTCTACGAACCCTACACCTTCGATTACGAGTGGCTTCACAAGGCACCGGAGCTCAAGGCTCAGCCGACAGCGCGGCCACGCTCGCTGCTGACAGGCGAGTACCTGAAGAAGATCGAATGGTCGGGCAACTGGGAGGATATGCTGGGCGGCGAGTTCGCCAAGAGGTCTGAGGATTACAACTTCGCCGACATCGAGAAGGAGATATACGGAGAGTTCGAGAAGACCTTCCTCATGTACCTTCCGCGCCTTTGCGAGCACTGCCTGAATCCAACCTGTCTCGCTGCGTGTCCCTCGGGCGCGATCTACAAGCGCGAGGAAGACGGAATCGTCCTGATAGACCAGGAAAAGTGCCGGGGTTGGCGGATGTGCGTCTCCGCGTGCCCTTACAAGAAAATCTACTACAATTGGGCCAGCGGAAAGTCGGAGAAGTGCATCTTCTGCTACCCGCGGATCGAAACCGGCCAACCCACCGTTTGCTCTGAAACCTGTGTCGGTCGTATCCGCTATCTGGGCGTCGTGCTCTATGACGCTGACAGGATCGAAGAGGCGGCGTCGGTCGAGGATCCCAAAGATCTCTACCCTGCCCAGCTGTCGCTGTTTCTCGATCCTCATGATCCGGAAGTCCAGGCACAAGCCCGACTGGACGGAATACCCGAGGCATGGATCCAGGCTGCGATGCGCTCCCCGGTCTACAAGATGGCAGTGGAATGGAAAATCGCCTTCCCGCTCCACCCTGAATATCGCACGCTACCGATGGTCTGGTATGTGCCGCCGCTGTCGCCGATCCAGTCAGCGGCAGAAGCTGGCAAGATTTCGGAAAAAGACGGAATGCCGGACGTGCGTTCCTTGCGCATACCGCTCAAATACCTGGCCAACTTGCTTACCGCCGGTGACGAGGCTCCCATCGCGCAGGGGCTTGAGCGAATGCTCGCGATGCGTGCCTACATGCGAGGCAAGCGTGTCCACGGGGTGGAAGACGAGAGCATCGCGCAGCGGGTCGGTCTCACTGGCGCCACGATTGACGAGATGTATCGCATCATGGCGCTCGCAGCTTACGAGGATCGCTACGTTATCCCCACGACGCACCGCGAGTTCGAAGAGGATGCCTACGTACTGAGGGGAGCGGGTGGTTTCGGTTTCCGGGAAGTCACCGAAGGGCGCACGCCGAGCCTGTTCGGTGGCAAAAAGGCGCAGCCTGGCAAACCTGTCAAGCGGGAGGCGATGTGATGGCCAGAAACAAGCCTCCGCAATCCATGT